>JBFWLD010000198.1:0-3804 GCA_050252315.1 Bdellovibrionales bacterium | reverse complement strand
GATGCTGACGCTGTTGATCTTTATCGGCGAGGCCGTGCGCGACGCTTTCGACTCCCGCAAAATTCAAGGGAGCGCATGATGTTTGTCAGTAAGTTTAAACACCCTTTTTTTCTAATCAAGTCCGCTTCTAGTGACGGTGTCATTCCGGAGACTTTTTCTCTTCGTCTCTTTTCTGTCGCTTGCGACAAAAGGGACGAAAGAAAAAGGAACCCGGAATCCCATTTTTCTTTTTTTATAAAACAAATGGGTTTCCGGATTAAACTTTCTTTCGCGACGCAAGCGTCCCGAAAAGAAAGTTTCTCCGGAATGACACGTCCCCCAGTTCCCGGAACTACGTCACGCAGGTCTTATGTCTTTGCTGGAGGAATAAAATGACCCTCCTTACCATTGAAAATTTGTGCGTCGAATTTCATCAAGGCGATAAAGTCACACAGGCGGTTCGCGACGTTTCGTTTTCCATCAACAAAGGTGAAACCCTCGCCTTAGTCGGCGAATCCGGATCGGGCAAGTCGGTAACCGCGCTTTCCATTCTGCGGCTTCTCCCCTACCCGCAAGCGCAACATCCTACGGGGGTTATTCGTTTTCAGGATCAGGTCCTTTTGGACTCAACTAAATGGGATACCAGCCTTCGCTGGTATGACGAAAAAGAACAGGATCCGATTCGTCAAATTCGCGGCAATCGCATCGCCATGATTTTTCAGGAGCCGATGACCTCGCTCAACCCGCTCCACACCATTGAAAAACAAATCAGTGAAGTTCTCTTCCTTCATAAGGGCCTGAGCAAAAACGCAGCCCGCGCAAGGACGGTGGAGCTTCTTTCGCTCGTCGGCATTCCCGATCCGGAAAACCGCCTGTCCTCCTATCCGCATGAATTATCCGGCGGCCAGCGTCAACGCGTCATGATCGCCATGGCCTTGGCCAACGATCCGGACCTGCTGATCGCTGACGAACCGACCACCGCGCTGGACGTTACCATCCAAGCGCAAATCCTCGCCTTACTGAAAGAGCTGCAAGAAAAACTCGGCATGGCGCTGTTGCTTATCACGCACGATTTGAACATCGTGCGGCACATGGCCGACCGAGTTTGTGTGATGAAGCAGGGCGAAATTGTCGAGCAAGGATCGAGAGGCTCCATCTTCAACGCGCCCCAACATGCCTATACGCGCATGCTGCTTTCCAGCGAACCCAAAGGCGAAGCCTCGCCCGTGCCGCTGGATGCGCAAACGGTCTTGAAAGCCGACACGATCAAGGTTCACTTCCCTATCAAAAAGGGACTTCTCCGCCGCACGGTCGATGCCGTCCGCGCGGTTGACGGCATTTCCTTGCAAATCAGGGAAAGCGAAACGCTTGGAATCGTCGGCGAATCCGGCTCCGGCAAAACAACCTTGGGGCTGGCCTTGCTGCGTTTGATCGACTCCAAAGGCGGCATTGTTTTTCGGGATCAAGAAATCTCCGCCTTTTCCCGCAAACAGATGCGTCCGCTTCGCAAAGACATCCAAATCGTGTTCCAAGACCCGTATGGCAGCCTTAGCCCGCGCATGACGATTGGCGATATTATCGCGGAAGGCCTCGACATTCACGGGCTTGAGGGATCCAAGGAAGAGCGACAGGAACATATCCGGCAAGCGCTGATCGAAGTCGGCCTAGACCCCGACATGCACAGCCGTTTCCCGCACGAATTTTCCGGCGGCCAACGTCAACGCATCGCGATTGCCCGCGCCGTAATTTTAAAGCCTAAACTTATCGTGTTGGACGAACCGACCTCGGCGCTGGATATGTCGGTGCAGGCGCAAATCGTCACGCTGCTTCGCGACCTGCAAAAAAAGCACCGCCTCGCCTATCTGTTTATCAGCCACGACCTGCGCGTCGTCAAAGCCCTGTCCAACCACGTCATCGTCATGAAGGCAGGCAAAGTCGTCGAGCAAGGCACAGCCAAAGGCGTCTTCACCGCCCCACGCGATAAATACACGAAGGAGTTGCTGAAAGCGGCTTTTGGAGGCTAAAATGCCAAATGCTTTACTTCGGCGTGGTGATCTTCATGATCTGATAGAAATCGCCGAAGCACAGTTTGCGCTCGATCGTGCAGCCGATGCCGCCGGACGGCAGCCACAGGGCGAAATTATCTTTGCGCCACATATCGCGGGCGAACGGCTCCAACACATAAAGAATCGGATACCAGATATAACGCAACGGATGCCACCATTTGGATCGAGCAAACTCAACCACATAAATCGGTGCGCCGGGTTTCAGAACGCGAAAAGCCTCTTGAAAGGTCTTGCGACGAATATCGACGGGCTGTTCATGCGGCAGGAAAAAGATCAAAGCACGGTCATAGGTGTTATCGGCAAACCCTTCCAGATTGACGGAATTACGATGGAACTGGTTGACGATTTTCCCTAGAAAATCGGGACGCGTTTTGCGACGCGAGTTTTTAAGCTGCTCCGGAGCGACATCGACAATGTCCAGCGTTCCACCGCCAGCGGCGACGCGTTCGGCCAGTTCAGGCTCCAGCTTGCCATAGCAACAAGAAATCTTGATCGTCTTGCCGGGCAGCTTGTCGCCCATCATTTCCTGCACCATGCGGCGCAGCGGATTATACCAGCCCCACAGGATCAGGTTAATCATCCAGTCGCGCTCGAACGTCCAGATAGCCCAAGGACGCACATAGGCCCACCAATAATATTTCTCTAAATAATCCGGGATAGGAAGTCCGTCATTTTCAATTTGCTCGACAAAATCATCCTGTGTTTGGGGTACAGGGGCGGCAGAACTTTGGGCCATAGTGTTTTCTCCGGATTACTTTGATGAACGTTGAGTCGGTTGTTGTGTGTACCTGTCGTTAATAAAGAGTCGGTATTTGTCACCTTAATGTTGAGGGTAAAGTTAACCGTCATCCCGGCGAAGGCCGGGATCCAGAAAGAATAATGCTTTCAAACTGGATCCCGGCCTTCGCCGGGATGACGGTGGGATTTAGGCTTCCTGCCCCCTGAACCCTCTTTACGCCAACTCTTGAAGTGGATCAGGTATAGACCCGTTTCATGATCGGTTCAAGCATACGACAAAAGGCAAGCCGAGTCGCCTCGCTTGCCCCATAAAAGCGGCGCGCGGAACCATACAGCCCCGCGCGTTTGATTAAAGTAAGAAGAAAAAGCCTTAAGACTTTTTGCCTTCCTTGATCTTGCCTTCTTTAAAGACAACATGCTTACGAACCCGAGGGTCGTACTTTTTCAGCTCAAGCTTCGTGGTATTCTTGGGGTTCTTTTTCGTGACATAAAAAACGCCCGTTCCTGCCGTGCTGACGAGCTTGATGTCATTCTTTGTCTTTGCCATTTGACTAATCCTGCGTTTCGATGCGTATAACCGCGCCACCTGAAAGGGCGCACCAATCCTCCGCCAACCTTGACCGTCGGGAGCAAGAGGCAGCGGCGCACTGTCGGAAATCTGAGCCCAAATGTCAAGGTCGTTTCAGTTTCCATAGGGTTTCCAAGGCTCTATTTCGAGATTCTTTATGGTTAACAATAGGGTTGGGATAGGTTTTCCCTAAAATAACCCCGCATTGTTTCAAGGCCTCGCGATCCATTTCCCAAGGGGCATGGATGGCGGAGCCTTTTATGTTGGCGAGTTCCGGCACAAACCGGCGAACGTAATCGCCGTTTGGATCGAACTTTTTGCCTTGCAGGACCGGGTTAAAAATACGGAAGAACGGCGCAGCGTCCGCGCCGCATCCGGCCACACACTGCCACGAGGCCGCATTGCTGGCCAAATCCGCGTCGATCAGCGTGTCCCAGAACCAAGCCTCGCCCA
>JBFWLD010000197.1:0-3869 GCA_050252315.1 Bdellovibrionales bacterium | reverse complement strand
CGGAAGCGAGAAGACCGATGGTTTGTCCTTTAAGGTCGGTAACGTTCATGACAAAAAACTCCTAAGGTAAAATAAGGAAACAGGATCAAAAGCCATTTGGCTTTCAACAACAACATTTTTTTTGAGGGGAGCGCCTGCCGAGCAGGCATAAAAAATCGTGCGCCGCTAGGCGCGTCGCAGGGTCGAACGGAGGATGGTTGCGACACTTATCATGGGCTGAATTATAAATCATAAGGCGAGGAAAGCAACGACAAAAGATACTGGCCATAGGCACAGCTTTTCATGGGGTAAGCCAGCCTGCGCAGTTGTTCGGCATCAATATAGCCTTGGTTAAAGGCGATTTCTTCGGGGCAGGCGATCTTGAATCCCTGCCGACGCTCGATCATGCCGATGAACTGCCCAGCTTGAAGCAGGCTTTCAGGGGTCCCAGTGTCCAGCCATGCAATTCCGCGCCCCAGTTTCAGGACCTCCAGCCTGCCGTCCTCCAGATAGGCGCGAAGCAGGTCGGTAATTTCATATTCGCCCCGCGCGGAAGGCCGGATCGAAGCGGCAATATCGACGACCTTGTTGTCAAAAAAGTAAATGCCGGTGACCGCGAAATTAGAAGCCGGGATTTCAGGCTTTTCCTCAATGGAGCAAGGCTTGCCTTTTTTGTCAAATCCGATCACGCCATAGGGCCGTGGGTCCGCGACGTGATAGGCAAAGACCAACGCGCCGTCTTGACGGGCATTGGCCTGACTCAGGGCAGAGCTGAGATAGCTTCCATAAAAAACATTATCCCCCAGCGTCAGCACACACGGATCGTTGCCGATAAAGTCCTTGCCGATGACAAAAGCCTGCGCCAGCCCGTCCGGTTCCGCCTGCATGGCATAGGAAAAAGACATGCCCCATTGCGAGCCGTCGCGCAGCAGATTTTGGAATAAAAGCGTATCCTGCGGCGTGGTGATAATCAGAACGTCGCGAATGCCCGCCAGCATAAGGGTGCTCAGCGGATAGTAAACCATCGGCTTGTCGTAAACGGGCAAAAGCTGTTTACAAACGGCCAGCGTTGTGGGGTGCAGCCGCGTGCCCGTTCCTCCCGCCAGAATAATGCCTTTACGTTGAGTTTTTGTCATATCGTGATAAAATCAGGGTGAAAGAGAAGGAAGAGGTCTATCCTTATCATAGATAGGCATTTAGGCCTAGAGTGATCGTGATAAGAATTTCGGTTGTCCATCAGCCAGCTTCGGAATAAGGCCTTCTTAAGGCAAAGCGCAGGGGAGCGCCCCGTCGCGCGTGTTATTCTTTAACGATATATGAATCTTTTGTGGGCATTTTTCCTGTGCCCCGCTTTATTTGTGAGTAAAGATGGCCCCATGACAGGTGGAAAAACAAAGAAAATGATTGCCCTTGCGCTTATCCTTTTGGGGATTGGTGGCGGTGCGGCCTATTGGTCGCTCTCCCAGTCCGAAGAAAAGGCCAAAGCGCTGGATATGGTAAGCGTCACGCGCGATACGATCGAGGATGTCGTAACGGCGCAAGGCACGTTAGAACCGAAAGATTACGTCGATGTCGGCGCACAGGTTTCCGGCCAGCTCAAGAAATTGTATGTGGATATCGGCGACGTAGTAAAAGAGGGAGACCTTCTGGCGGAAATCGACCCCCAAGTTTATGAAACGGTCCTGAAAGGCGATCAGGCGAGTCTGACGTCTCTTCAGGCGCAGTTGGAACAACAAAAAGCGCAAACCGAGTATGATCGTTTGCAATATGATCGTTCGGCCAAATTGATTAAAAGCGGCGCGGTCAGCCAAAGTGACATAGAGGAAAAGGAAAAAGCCTTAAAAGTCGCCGAGGCCACGATTAAATCTCTGGAAGCACAAATTGCGCAAGTGCAAGCCAGTGTGGATAAAGACCTTGTCAATATTGGGTACACGAAAATTTACGCCCCGATGCCGGGCGTAGTCTCAGACCAAAGCGCGCGAGAGGGCCAAACCCTGAATGCGAACCAGACCACGCCGACGATCGTGCAAATTGCCAATCTGGACGTGATGACCATCCGCGCCGAGATTGCCGAAGCCGACGTGATGCGTCTGAAATCGGGGATGGAAGCGACCTTCACGACCATGGGGGAACAGGAACGCAAATGGACGGGCAAGATTCGCCAAATTCTCCCGACACCAGAAGTTGTGAATGACGTTGTTTTGTACAATGCCTTGATCGACGTGCAAAACGAGGACCGCCAGTTGATGAACGGCATGAGTACGCAAGTCTCCTTTGTGGCGGCGCGAGCTGATAACACGATTCAGCTCCCGACGCGGGCGCTTGGCTATCATTTGGCGGACAAGGATTCTGAAAAAGGAAAAGTTTACCATGTCCGCGTAATGACCTCGAACGGGCCGGAAGATCGCGAGGTTCTGGTTGGCCTGATGACACGTTCCAAGGCCCAGATTTTGGAAGGTCTGTCCGAAGGGGATAAGGTTGTCGTCACGGGCCTGAGCGGGCAGGTGAAAAAGAGCACAGAAATGCGTGGCCCGCCGGGGATGGGGGCGCGTCTATGACGGAGCAGGCGTCGCCGCTGTTAAAAGTCCGGCATGTGTCGCGTCACTATGCGGCAGGCGACGCGTTGGTCAAAGCGCTCGATGACGTGTCGTTAGAAATTTACGATGGCGAGTTTGTGGCGATCATGGGCCAGTCCGGCTCCGGCAAAACAACGCTGATGAATATTTTGGGCTGTCTGGATCGACCGACCGGCGGCAGCTATCAGATTCAGGGACGCGAAGTGGCAACCCTTGACCGCGACCAACAGGCATTGCTGCGGTCGCGAACTTTCGGTTTTATCTATCAGCGGTATAACCTTCTGGAATCCGCCACAGCTCAAGAGAATGTCGAACTGCCAGCGGTTTATGCAGGCCTAACGCATGAAGAGCGTGCCGACCGAGCCGTTGAGCTGCTAGGCCGTCTCGGTATTGCCGAGCGTAAAGATAACCGTCCGAATGCCATGTCCGGCGGCCAGCAACAGCGCGTGGCCATTGCGCGTGCGTTGGTGAATGACCCGGCGATTGTGTTGGCGGACGAACCGACCGGTGCGCTCGACAGCAAAAGCGGCGAAGAGGTCATGAAGCTTTTAAAGGAGCTGAACGCCGAAGGCCGTACCGTTATCCTGATTACACATGATGAAAAAGTCGCCTCCCACGCCCACCGTCAAATTCGCATTGCGGACGGCAAGATCGTTTCCGATACGGGTGTAAGCTTGCCGGAAAATGTCGAAAGCGTTAAACCTCGGGAAGATGTTGGCGAGGGAGGCCCGGTCGATGAGATTCAATATGCCGTTAAAATTGCCATCCGTGCCTTACGCGTAAATATCTTCCGAACCTTTTTAACGTTTCTGGGCATCATCATTGGCGTGGCGTCGGTGGTTTCTATGTTGGCGATCGGTGACGGCAGCAAGCAAAAAGTGCTGGATCAAATCATGGCGATGGGCACGAATATTTTGATGGTCCATCCGGGCGCGCCGGGCGTGCGGCCAAGCTCGTCCGTATCGACTCTGACGCGTCAGGATGCCGACGCCATCATTGAGTTATCTTCCGTTAAAGCGGCGGTTCCGGTGCGCAGCGGTTCCTATACCGTGCGATACGGCCAGATTGACGACAGCCTTTCCGTAACCGGCACTAATCAGTATCATCCGTTGGTGCAGGATTGGCCCGTGGCCGAAGGCAGCTTTTTCTCGGAAATGGATTATAAACGCATGGCGCCGGTCGCCGTGATCGGCCAAACGGTCAAAGAAAACTTTTTTCCGAACGGAGAAAATCCGATCGGCAAATCCATTTTAATCAAAAACATTCCGTTCGAGATTATCGGGATCATGTCGGAAAATGGCGCCTCGCCCATGG
>JBFWLD010000196.1:0-3930 GCA_050252315.1 Bdellovibrionales bacterium | reverse complement strand
CGCCCGCGAATATCTGGAATGAATATGAAGATCGGCAATTAACGACATAGCAACAACGTTGATTTCCTTAAAAGGTTGGAATCAAAACACAGCCTCCCGCTTGGCGTACTCATGTAAAGGATACCCCAGTTGGGCACGCCGGATCACAATATAAACGGCAAAGCCCCAATCCATAAACATCAAAAACAGAGGATAAATCAACGTATCAAAGCTTGGGTTGGGAACGGCAAACAGCATAAGAAAATAGCGCATCCCAGCAAAACCATAGGATACCGGGGGCTCAGAACACGGCTTGGTAAAGGACTTCCGGACGGTAGGCCAATAGGTCAGCATATCCGTTATCATAATAATCACCAGCGCCGCCAAAGGTGATTGGACAAGTTTCCAAACAGGAAAGGCCAGCAAACACGCGATCAGCGCGAACCAATCGCTTTTAGCATACTCTCTCTCGCCGATAAAAAGGGACAACACCGCAATAATCAGGCAGGAAATAGAAACAAACGCCAAAGCCCATACCGAAGGACCGGCCTCAAGCTCAAGCTGGGCCAACGTAGCGATGCCCGTCTCCACGCCCCACAAAAGCCAACTAAAGGCGTGAGGCTTGGTCTTTCCTTTGTAAATCGTATAAAAATACGTCAGGTACCTTGCTGCCGTTATAAAAATCGCGCCAAAAGCAAAGATCTGGTAACGATCCATAAGTTACCGCCCAACCTTGGCAAAAGGAATCCGCGCGCGATAATAGGAATAAGGATAAACCTCGTATTTATCGAAAATACGATCCAGCGTCCCGTCAAGGATCAATTCGTCGAGCGCCGCATTCACGGCATCACGCAACACCCCATCGCCCGCCTCGAAAACATAGCTCGCCGGATAAATACGGATCGGCTTGTCCGGAGTCACAATACGAAGCTTCTTCGGATTATGCTTATTATAATTGCCAAAGGTGACGACATCGACGATCGTAAAATCAGCCTTGCCGTCCGCGACATTGACCAGCACTTGCGAAAAGTCCGTCATATTCGGCAAGGTAACCACCTGCGCCTTGGGAAAATCCGCAGCCGCAATATTGACGGGATTATCGCCGTCCAACGCAACCATCTTCAACGCCGGATCGTTCAGATTCACCGCCGAGCCAAAGCGCGTATCGTCGGCGCGAGATACAACAAAAACCGGTTGAAAGAAAGCAGGCCGAGAGAACAAAGCAAACCGCCCGACATTCGGATGCACCCAAAAAGAGGAGCAAAGCATGTCAAACTTGTGAGACTTTAAATCGGCAACAACGGTCGCCCACCCCGTCTCCACCGTATAATCAACGGTCAGCCCAAGGCGAGCCGCCACCGCGCCGACAATATCAACCTCGAACCCGCTCCATTTTCCGGTCTTAAAATCCTGCACCATAGCCGGAGGGTAAGGCACATACCCGCACCGTAGCGTGTTGCTCTTGTTCACGCGGTCAATACCGTCCTGAGCCATCGCCCCACCAGCGATCAAAACCAAAGCGATCCCCACAGCCGCCCAAACAGAAAAAAACGGTTTTGTCATCAGCTAACCTCTTTATCTTAAAAAAAAGAAAAACGGTATCACACGCCGCCCCCGCACTCAATCCATTGCATACCTAAGCTGCACTACGCCGCGAGACAAAGGCGAACACTCAACCAAGCGCATTCTTAGCTTCTCCAAAACGGGAGCAACCAAATTCTTTCCCTTCCCGATAAGTACAGGCTCCACATTAATCAGAACCTCATCGACCAGCTCTTCTTTCAGAAAATGACTATTCAACAACGCTCCACCTGTCAGTAGCAGCGACGCCAGCCCATGATCTTCCGCCAGTTTAATCGCATCCTGCGGCGACATGGCATGAAGATACCCCTCAGGCGCAGCGTACTTAGAATCCGAAGAAACGATAATTTTCACACCAGAAAGATCGTCAAACCCAAACCCTTCATAGAAGTGAGAAACGATCTCATACGTCTTTCGCCCGATCACGAACCCGCCCTTTTCTTGAGCAAGCTCACAAAAGCACGCCCAATTAACGTTGGAAAGGAAATCTTCCTTGCCCTGCTCGTCCGCGATCAAACCATTTAAAGACATGGCCATAAAAAGAAGGACTTTCATTTTTCCGCCATTCCTTTTTCCCGGTTCTCCCCTTTAAGGCCAGAACCCTAACACGAGAACCTTGGTTAACGCTATGCCTACCTAGATTAAGGATGCCACTTCAACCCCTTGACAATCTTATCCGCCAACCGCCGATCTGTATGAAAGGCCAGCCCAACCAAATCCAGAGTGTCGCAGACAACATCCCGAACGGCCTTTCGGTTATCATCGTCATTGCTTGTTGCAAATAATTCCATTGTGTACACTGCAACACGAACCTCGCGATCCAACGCCCGGCGGTGAGCCAGACGCAGTTCCTCACCTGTTCCCGCATAGATCAAAATCGGTTGGCGAATCAAAGGGTGGTAAAGGGTGCCGGAAGCATCTTGGTAGGGCTGGCCGACAAGCTGCGGATCGGCGCCGCCCAGCCCTCCGGCAAGGAAACAAGCAATGTTAAGCTTTTGCCACACGGCAAGATCTTCACGAACGATAACGATAATTTTACTTTCAGGGCGGACGGTTGACGTCATGGAAACCTCCTTTTTAAACGTGTTAAACAGCCTAAGATTTTTGGAAAAAGCATAATGCCCCAAAGCCTCCCCTCCCGTCTTGAACGATCGTGCAGAAAAGCCGAAACTGGGTGGATTTGTTCGCAAAGCTTGCGTCCCGGACTAGGCCGTCTTGAAGCGCAATTCTCCGGCCAGGCCTATGACAAGCATCGACATGATTTTTATGCCATCGGTTATACTCTAAGCGGCGTGCAAAGCTTCGCCTATCGTGGAAACACGTTAAACAGCCTTCCCGGCACCTGCATGATTCTGCATCCAGACGAAGCCCATGACGGCCACGCAGGGACGAACACCGCTTTTCGCTATCGAATGATTTACGTTGAACCCTCGCTTATCCGAGCGACGCTAGGTGAAAAAGACTGTGCGCTTCCCTTCGCCCGCCAAGCCGTTCAGCCTAATCCAAGGCTTTTCTCGATTTTGCAGATGGTTCTACATGATTTTGAAACGCCGCTTGAACCGCTTCAGGCCGACGTCTTTTTAGCCGCGCTTACGGACGAGTTGATAAAACAAAGCACACCGATCAAACCCGGCAGGATAGGCCGGATTAATCGCAAAGCCGTCTATGAAGCAAAGGCCTTTCTGGAAGCGTCCTGCACGCGACAAGTCACCTCCCAAGAAATCGAAACGCTTTGCGGTTTAGACAGGTTCACACTGGCACGGCAATTTCGAGCCTTATTGGGAACGAGCCCGTATCACTATCTGCTCTCGAAACGGCTTGATAAAGCGAAGACATTGATCGCGGCGGGCCTGCCGCTCGCTACCATCGCCTTCGACACAGGCTTTGCGGATCAAAGCCATATGACCCGCTTTTTCAAACGAACCTACGGCATGACGCCGACTGTCTGGCAAAACCGAACGGCTCCCCTATCCTTCGTATCCCAAACTAGCTCTCATCCGCTCAAGACGTGCGATTAAATCGTTCTCTTTATTTCTTGCCGTTGGAACTTCTGGTATCTCCAATTCAGTGTTGGATATAGACGGGCTGGACGATTCTCCGACAAAATTACGATTTAGACATGCCTTTAATGTAGGAAGATCTTTGGCAAGTCCATTTGCATATAACCACGGCACCATAACAGAAAGAGCGGCTTCCGACACATCGTTACATGGAATAGCCCCTGCTTGAATGGCAAGGTTTCCTGTTTCGTCTTTTGTCCCACCAGTCGCCCCACCGGGAAAAGAAGAGGCGACAATGATGGGAAGATTATACTCTTCAACAGCATACTTGATGGCATCAATATAATTATTTGTTTCCTCTGTTGGCACA
>JBFWLD010000195.1:0-3952 GCA_050252315.1 Bdellovibrionales bacterium | reverse complement strand
TCGTCATAGGGCAGGCGGCCTAGAATAATCGCGCCGAGCGCCGAGGCCTTCGCTTCGATCTGAGCGCTTTTTTCGGGGCTAAGATCCCCTTTATTGATGCAAACGTAAGCGGGGATCTGAAAATGGCGAGTCAGCTCCAAGGCACGCAGCATGTCGTGTTCACCGGACGGGGTGGGCTCGGTGATAAGCAAGGCTGCCGACGCGCCGGTAATGGCAGCGATGACTGCGCATCCGATCCCCGGAGGTCCGTCGATCAGGATCAAATCGCGACCTGTTTGCCGGGCGAGTTGCCTTGCTTGCTCCCGCACGGTGGATACGAGCTTGCCGGAGTTTTCAGCGGCGATACCGAGCTTGGCATGAACCATGGGGCCAGCCCTTGTGTCGGAGATCATCCACTGTCCGCACAGACGTTGTTCAAGCTTTACCGCACTTTTGGGGCAAAAAGCCGCGCACACCCCGCAGCCTTCGCAGGCGGCGGGATCGACGTGAAAAGTTCCGTCAGCAGTTTCAACAATCGCGTTAAAACGGCACAGGTTCACACACGCGCCGCAGGCAGTGCACCGTTCCGGATCAATTTTCGCTTCAACGCCGCTGTAAAAATCATGACGCTGGAGGATGCTTGGCGTAAGGAGAAGATGCATGTCCGCCGCGTCCACATCCGCGTCCACCAAAACGGCGTTGGGCGCGAGAAGCGCGAAACTTGCGGCCAGGCTGGTTTTGCCTGCGCCGCCTTTGCCGCTGATGATGACGAGTTCTTTCATGCGGCCTCGCAAAGATTTTTCAGGAGGTTCGAAAAAACGTCTCGATAGTCGGGCAGCGCTTGGAGGAGCGGGATTCCGTCGGCATAGGCGCGTGCGATGTTCCGATCATCGGGGATTTCAGCCAGCAGCCTGATTTTTTCTTTTTCCAGATAGGGCCGCACAAAGGAATCTTGTTCCGTGGCTCGATTGATAACGACTCCGAAGGGCCGCCCCAAAGCCCGCATAACCTCGACCGCAAGCGTCAAATCGTTCAATCCGAACGGCGTAGGCTCGGTGACCAGAACGACAAAGTCGGCGTCGCGCACCGCGGCAATAACGGGGCAAGAGGTTCCGGGCGGCGCGTCGATCAGCACAAGCTCGCCCTGCGCTTTTTCGAGAACGGCGTGGATCAGCGGCGGTGCCAACGCCACGCCGATATCCAGTCGTCCATGAGTCAGAAGGATGTCTCCGCATTCAAAGCTTTCAACAACGCCGATCCGGTGGTCGGTTTCGTGAATGGCTTTTTGCGGACAGATCCGCATGCAGCCGCCGCATCCGTGGCACATTTCCTTTGAGATAGCCGGCGGAGCGCCGAAACAGACGATGGCGTTGAACGCGCAAAATTGGCTGCACAAGCCGCACCCGTCACAGCGCGTTTCATCGACGACCGGCACGGGAACCGTTGCGATTTTTTGTTCGGCCAACCGGCCTTTCAGGAAAAGATGCGCGTTCGGCGCTTCCACATCGCAGTCCAAAAGGCACACAGGCTTGTCGGCGGCTAGCGCCAGATTGACGGCCAGCGTTGTTTTGCCTGTTCCGCCTTTGCCGGATGCGATAGCTATTTTCATGCGGCAGCGATTTCCGGCAGCGATCCTGCGGTGAAGGATTTCACGGCAGCTTCGATGGTGCATTCTTTGGCGGAATAGACGCGAACGCCCGCCTGTTTCAGTGCGGCCATGGCCTTGGGGCCGCAGTCGCCGGTAACCAGAGACGACGCGCCCGCCTTGACGATGGTTTCCGCCGCTTTGATTCCTGCGCCTTGCCCGGCGGTAGCAAAAGCGTTTTCAATCACGGAAAAAGTTTGATCCTGCGTGTCATAGATCAGGAACGCAGCGGCGCGTCCGAAGCGTGGGTCCATCATTGCGGACAGGTCCTTGCCGGAGGTTGAGAAGGCAATTTTCATAGGGAGTCTCCTGTTGATTTGGGGGAGGGGTGAGGGAGGCGTGAAAAATCGCCTCCATCAATTTCCAGAGCCGCGCCGAGCGCCAGAGCTTTGGCAATGGCTTTGCGCGCGCTGGATAGGATGCGTGAGAAAGTCGGACGCGAAACGCCCATCAGTTTGGCGGCTTCCTCTTGCGCCATGTTTTGATGATCGCAAAGAAGGATAGCCTCGTACTCCTCATCCTTGAGTTTAACGACTTCGAGATCGCAAAGCGGCACGCCGCGCGGTTTAAGGAATCGCGTTGTCGGGCTGGAGCGGACAAGACGGCATTTGCGGGGCCTCATATCCACTCCCCGATCATGGCAACGCCGAGCCCGGCCATCAAAATCCCGGCGACAAGATGCAGGATGCGGATGTTTTTATCTTTCCAATCCTGCACGTCTTCGACGCGGCTAAGCCCCATATAAACGACCAGCGTGATAATCAACATAGGCAGGATAAAGATGACGTTGTAGAGCAAAAGGAACGGCAAGGATTTTAGGATTTCCGCCACGGACAAAAGCCCGCCCAAAATAATGTAAGGGCCGATTGTGCAGGGAAGCAAAAAGAGCGTCACAAAAAGCCCGACGATAAAAGCTCCGGCTGGCGAGGTTGCCTTGCTGATGACGGCCTTGACCTTAGGTCGCCAAGTAACCGGCATTTCCGTACCAAAGCCACCGATTTTATAGGCGACGAAATCGCGGATTTGAAACAGCCCCAAAAGAACGGCAGCAATCCCGAGGCCTTTGTACAAATAGGGGCGAATGGTCGTGATGCCTTGCACCAGTTGGAAGGATTTGATGATGAACAATCCATACAGCAGATACATGATAAAAACGGCGAGGCTGAAAGCGAATCCTGCCCAAATGATATTGATTTTCTTATGCGGGTTATAGGCGATGATAGAGATCAACAGCATGGTCAGCACCGCAAACGCGCACGGATTGACGGCGTCCACAACGGCCAGAGAAATAACTTTGGCTAAGGTCAGATTTTCCATGAGTCTCCTCCTTTAATTATGCAGTAAGTGCCAGCCGTTAAACGTGCAGGCCTTTGCGAACAGTACGCCGTCGCCGGATAGGGACACCCTTTTCTTGGGCGAGGGCTCACAGCCTTGGGGCTCCATGCCGTTCAAGAGAAAGGCTTTGACGGGCGCGCTTTCCTGCGTACCCATCTCCGTGCGTTCGGCTACGCGGTCATTGAACCAAATCTTGGGAAGGCCCGGCAGGTCGCTGAGCGCGAGGCTGCTAAAGGAAACAGCTCCGGCGGGAAGGACAACCCCGTTCCCTTTGTTTCCCGCCATCAAGGAGTCGATGTCTTTTAAAATATTTTTATCCCCGACGACGGCGCTGTTTTTTTGAGCCTTGGCCAGAAGCATCGGGACGCCCAGAGGCGCGTTGTACGCTTCCTTGTAGCTCATCAGTAAAGGCGCGTTGACGGCGTTTTGGTAAATTTCATACTCGACGACCATCAGGCCGCCGGTTCTGACTTTCTGCTTAAACAGAACCGGATCGACATGCGCACAGTGCGGACAGCCGATACCCGTAAAGTAAACAAACGTGGTAAACGCGTCCTGAGCGATGGAAGGAGTAGGAAAAAGCAGAACCAGACCGAGCAGGATAGGGGACAACAGGCTTTTTTTCATCAAGGGCCTCAGGGTGGGGGAAGCTAAGGGTATGTTATGAACGTCTGTTCATAATTACGCCTTTGCTCAGAAGAAATCAAGAGCCGTCCTGAAATTGCGCTTTGCCCGAAAACGTGATAGACCGCGAAGGCCAAACGGCTTGGCTTTACTTTCTCCCGATCTAGGCAAAACGGATAATTTTTACCATGGATAAAATCCTTATTCTTGATTTTGGCTCGCAGGTTACCCAGCTTATCGCGCGACGGGTGCGTGAAGCCGGAGTTTACTGCGAAATTCAACCCTTTAACCGTACGGATGAGCAGATCAGGGCGTTTGCCCCCAAGGGGATTATCCTTTCGGGCGGTCCGGCCTCGACCACGGAAGAGA
>JBFWLD010000194.1:0-3970 GCA_050252315.1 Bdellovibrionales bacterium | reverse complement strand
CCTTATAGCAGTAAGCGCTTGGCGCGCGGCTTCGCCCCTGTAGCCCGGCGCATTCCTTTGTTGAGCCAGATACCCGTGAAAGGCCGACCAATCTACTCCGCTTTCATGGCGCAGGTAGGACATCAACTCAGGTTCACGGCTAGAGAGTATTTTTGTTTGTCCACCACACAACTGATGCAACAGCACATGCCATAAATAGTTATAGACCTTTTCACTCTGCGGATCGTCGGTCGCGCACGCCTTCACATGTTCATAGAGGCCTGTTTCACAAAAGGCCGGACCGAGCACCCCTTGCACCACCGCTTTCATCTCTTTCGATGGTTTTCGAAAAAGAGCCTCGACAGCCCCGACTTCCTCGCAATAACCATGTGTGCGTAAATCTTCTCGAGCGTCGGCAAAGCTTTTAAGGCTTTCACCAAAATCCCCCAAATTTTCTGTGATTCCTTCTTTCCTTTCGATCTTGTCGATCTCTTCAAACATGGCGTAGGTCGTCAATAAATGCACATGTTCGGAAGGAATCTTTCCGACCTCCTTTTCAACAAGAGCCGCAAACGGAATCAGCGCCGAATAGACGGCCCAGTGCTCATACTTGATCGGGTCGATATCTTTGAAAAGGTAACGGCACCACAAAGAGCGGAACCCTTTTGTTGCCCAAGATTGAAGCCTCTGCCTTCCAACGGGCGTGCTGCCAGTTTTACGGATAAACCGCGCCAAAGCGACTTGCTTGGCCATATAGGCGTATGGGTCCTGCGCTCCGGCCTTTAGTCGATATTGCACCATGGCAAGTTCAATATCTATATCGTGCTGTCGTTCCTCATCACTAAGCCATTCCGTCGTTTCTTGTGCATCGGTCCCCATATCACATCCCTCGAAAAGCATTTGTAAGATGGGGACAGCTTAACCGCGCTTAACGGTTTCAGCCTCTGCAAACGACAAAAACTTTATCTCTAGTTATTCTTTTTATGCTATATTTTTATCAATGATTGATATTTTACAGATTAAAGCCGCTCGCGTGCTTTTAGAATGGACACAAAAACAACTCGCCCAAGCCAGCGACGTGTCGGCGGCATCCATTGCCAAGCTGGAGCAAGGCAAAGGCAAGCGGGATGGTAAAGTCATGGCCGCTATCCAACAGGCGTTGGAAAAAGCAGGCATTGAGTTCACGCCGGAGCCCGGCGTGCGTCTCGTCCGCGAAAAATTTCAGTTCCGCGTTTTTGAAGGACGCGAGGCTATTTTTGAGCTTTGGGACGATATTATCGCAGCCCTTGGCACCACGGGCGGAGAAGTCCTGATCAGCGGAATCAGCGATCGCTATTGGATTGAGAATTATAAAAACGAGTTTGCGGCGGCCCTCAAACGACAGAGGGATCACAAAATCTTCAGCCGCATATTAATCGAAGAAGGCGATAACGTGATCGTGATCGGTCCCAAAGTCTATCGCTCGATCCCGAGCTATCTATTTCAACAAATGCCGGTTTATATCTATGCCGATCGTGTTGCCATCATAAACTGGGGGCCGCCACAACGAGTCCTTTTGATCCAGAATCCGCTCATTAACGACGGATTCCGTCGCCAGTTCGAGTTCAATTACGAAATCGGCAAACCGCTCAATAAGAAAAATCTTGTGGTCGTGAAGCTTGAGGGATTGCCGTATTTGCCGTGACCCAAACTTTTGCTGTCACAGAAAAACGCTCTATGAAAGGACACTATTCATAAGCCAAATTATTCCGGTAGCTCTTTGCTTTCCTCACCCTGCGACAAGCGATACAATTCAATCAACTGTTTTTTGCGTTCTCCCTTTCCGGATCGAGGAAGGAAACTTAGAATCAATCCCGTGTTCGCATAGTATTTACCGTTCTCTATCCCCAACAAGTTCAACTCAACTAGGTGATGCAAATCCCTTGAAAGGGTTTTAGCTGTTTTTGTCGCGTAATGCTTAGCAACTTCGGGGGATAAGGTGTGTATTTGATCTTTCGAATAAGTCCCATAATGCCGGGTTAAGGCAAAAACCAAATCCTTACAACGGACAGAAGCCGCTTTATCCCCATCGCCCAGGGCTTCATAAACAAAAGTTTCCCAAGCAAGCATCCACTGCTGGTGTTTGACCCACATCATCTGTTCATGCAACTGGTCAACAAAACCGACAAGAGAATATCCGATAAAGGGCAGTAGGTCCCCACCACTTTTGGATGCAGCGTCCAATTGACGATAATATTCACTACGCGTCTTGTTATAATGATTGCTAAGCAAATGAGCCGCCGGAGAAGGAACACCGCCTTCCAATAAAAAACGAAATTCCAAAAGGCGAGCTGTTCGGCCATTTCCGTCACCAAAGGGATGAATCCACGCGACATAAAGATGCCCAATAATGGCTTTAAGAATAGAACGGATCATAGGATCGTCTGAAACGCCGATAAAAGCATCCCCATTCAACCAAACACATAAATCGTCAACAAGGGGCTCAACCTCCTCCCATTTGGGCCCGATATAAACATGGGAAACAGCTATGGCATCCTGTCGAAACGCACCGGGGACGACAGCATCATCCACGGCTAAATTTTTCAATACATACGAATTGTAAGATTTTAAATCGGCTGAAAGGAGAGGCCGTGCGCCGCCCTGTTCAATGTCATCCATAATACAGTTACACGCATTCAAAATATTATCAATTTCACTCTCTAAATATTTCTGTGATTTGGGTAAATTGCTTTCTTTATTCAAAACAGCGCGCGCCTGTTTTTCGGATAGGGTATTCCCTTCGATAGCCACAGAGGCAAGGGCCCCTCTAGTCAAGTACAAGCGATGAAGTTCCTGAGCAACGGCTGGTTTTAAGGGAACGCCAGCCAGATGCTCACATTTGGACTTAACCTCCCCCAAAGCCATCCACAAAGAGGGGGTAGCACGGCTAAGATCCAAGCGAAAATTAATCCACGGATGGGTTAGATATGTGTCCAACATCTTGTCCCTCTTTAACATTAGATATCATATTGTAATATATACATAATAATCAATAAATTACAAAATTTGTCCTTGATCATGTCCAATTATATGTTCAAAATATTAAAGTTTCAAGAACATAAAATGAGGAAGAAGGGACAGAAAAAACCTCCCAAAGTTGCCCTTGGGAGGTTTTTAAAATCCATAACTATGTTTGAAGGCTTTACTTTCTGTCTTGAAGATCTGGCGGCGTCCTACTCTCCCGGGCCTTAAGGCATAGTACCATCGGCGCAGAGGGTTTTCACGTCCGAGTTCGGGATGGGATCGGGTGCAGGCCCCTCGCAAAAACCACCAGATCATCAAGACAGAAAATAAAATCGAAAGTTGTTATGTCAGAAGCATTTCGCTCTGAATTCTGATAAGGATCAAGCCTATTGAGTTATTAGTACCGGTTAGCTTCAAGTGTTACCACTCTTCCACATCCGGCCTATCAACGTGATGGTCTATCACGACTCTCGGGGAATTCTAGTTTTGAGGCAAGTTTCACGCTTAGATGCTTTCAGCGTTTATCTTTTCCGCACTTAGCTACTCGGCGGTGCCGCTGGCGCGACAACCGATACACCAGAGGTGCGTCCATCCCGGTCCTCTCGTACTAGGGACAGATCCTCTCAAAATTCCTACACCCACGGTAGATAGGGACCAAACTGTCTCACGACGTTTTGAACCCAGCTCACGTACCACTTTAATCGGCGAACAGCCGAACCCTTGGGACCTTCTCCAGCCCCAGGATGTGATGAGCCGACATCGAGGTGCCAAACGACGCCGTCGCTATGGACGCTTGGGCGTCATCAGCCTGTTATCCCTAGAGTACCTTTTATCCGTTGAGCGATGGCCCTTCCACGAAGAACCACCGGATCACTATGACCGACTTTCGTCTCTGCTTGACATGTACGTCTCGCAGTCAGGCTAGCTTGTGCCATTGCACTCGACAGCTGATTTCCGACCAGCTTGAGCTAACCATCGCGCGCCTCCG
>JBFWLD010000193.1:0-3982 GCA_050252315.1 Bdellovibrionales bacterium | reverse complement strand
AAAATCTTTGACCAAATTTTGCGAACCAAAACCGACGGCGACGCCTAAAACACCGGCACCGGCGAGAAGCGGTGCGATATTAATGCCAAGCTCCGACAGGGTTACAATCCCGACGATGAGACTCAGGATCATGATGGCCGCTTTTTGAACCATCGGCAACAAGGTGCGGGCCCGCGAGTTTAACACGACGGGCGTGCCATCCTCATGTTCTCCCGGACCATTCAGTTTTCGTTCGATCCAGCGGGACAGAAGCTCATAAAGGAGAACCACCATCAACAGCGTTGAGGTAATGGAAAAGGCCGAACCCAAAATGCGATTTCCCCATGCGCTTGTGGCAATGGCCAACACATCCACACCCCACGAAGCCAATATGGCCGATGCGGCAAGCACAGAGGTGGATACTTTAAACAATAGGGCAAGGACAGGCCGGTAAATTCCTGAGGTAATTTCGGTTTGCCGCTTTTTCTGGGAAAAGCGAGAGATAAAGAAAAAGAAAAGACGCGAGACGAACAAGGCCAGAACCGTTCCAAAGGTTCCTTGCATCATGACGGCAAACCCGCCCTGCTCGCCCAACATCGTCACAAAATAGCCGATGACGAGGTACCCAATCGCCCAAAGGTGCCACGTCCGCGCTAACCAGAGCCGGACGCTTTCCATCAGGGAGTTAGAGGCACGCGCAATAGAAAAATTACCACGAATCGCCGTGGAGACTTGCGACTTTTTCTGTAGAATAATCGTAATCGTCATAGCAACAATCAGCAAGGCCGCAAGGCTACTGAAACTTGAGATGACGGCCAGCGGAACTTTAACCGATTTACCGACTTCGCTGACAAAATAACGGATGATTACTACGCCAGCCAGCCAACTCCCCCACCGAGTCAGGTACATGGCCATCGGTGTGGACATCGGGATAAAGCGCAGGCCTTCGACTTTGGCCGACAAGAAAAAGCGCAACACAACGCGAACAAGCCGGAAGATCGCCATCGCATATACAACGGTCATTACCAGAAAACGGGCAAGTTTGGACGGGTCGTACTGCTCTAAAATACTGAGCGCTACCGCGATGAACACAACGACAGGCACCAGCGACAATAAAAGCCATGCTAAGACGCCTCGGAATTTTGCCCATTGGGAATGGTAGGTCCGCCGGTAAATCCGACGGCGCAAGGTCATGAAAATAAAATCGACAAACCAACCAGCGATAAAGGCTCCGCCGCCAACGATAAGGGTCAATTGCCCGGCCTCAATCCAACGCTGGCTAAGCAACTCTTCACTGATTTGCTTGTTCACCCATGTGGTCAATTCCGGAAAGGCTCCAAAATTCTCGACGAAAGCTTGGCTCTCTTTATACAAAAGCTTAAAGCTGTCTAACATCAGGCCTAGAGCGCGCGTGCCAAACGTTTCCTGCGGCTCGATTTCCGCAACCGGATCGCCGCCCGTAACCAACGCTTGGAACTGTTCCCCTATTTCCGCCGCCGTCGGGATAAAATTCCCCGCATGGTTTAAACTGGGCGCTTGAGGCGCGGCTTGCGCACTCGACGCGAACAACAGCAAACAGGCAACAAGTACAAGGCGGATACTTTTAACGAGCATCGGGGCTATTTCCATACACATAGTTTGAGGATTCTGTATCTTGCGAAATAACCCTTTAAACTGGGCGAAAATGCGTCAACAGATTGATAAGAGTATGATGCGTTTTCCCCTTCGCGACAAGCAACAACAACCTACTGATAGTACTATCTTTTTCCGATTGCCCTTGAAAAAACAAAATATTCTTCCATATTAATTCCTATCTGGAACCTTAAACGAGGGAATACAAATGGTTGATCCTTTCTTCCGCAATCCGACCGCCGATGGCTCCGCCACAAGCGCCACGTCCTATGACGCTGGCCTACGCGCCCACATGGTCCGCGTCTTCAATTATATGGGCGGCGGTCTGGCATTGACGGGCCTTATCGCCTTTTTGGTGGCCAACACGCCTTTGGGAGCTTTAGTCTTTGGCAGCAAACTGACCGCTTATCTCGCCATGTTCGCTCCACTGGTTTTTGTCATGTTTATGAGCTTTAAGCTTCAAAACGCCTCTGCTGGGACGGCTCAGACCATGTTCTGGACGTTCTGCGGATTGATGGGGCTTTCTATGGCTTCCATCTTTATGGTGTTTACGGGGGCGAGTATCGCTCGCGTCTTTTTCATCACGGCGGCGACCTTTGCCGGGATGAGCCTGTGGGGCTATACCACTAAAAAGGACCTCGCCGGTTTCGGAGCGTTCTTGATGATGGGCGTGATGGGTCTGTTTATCGCCTCCATCGTCAACCTGTTCATGGCCTCAAGCGGGTTGCAATGGATCGTCTCGATTTTGGGCGTCGGTATCTTTACCGGTCTGACCGCCTATGACGTGCAAAACATCAAGCGCATGTATAGCGAAAGCTGGGGCAGCGAGGCCAACAACAAGCTTGCCGTCATCGGCGCGCTGAGCCTTTACATGAACTTTATCAACGCGTTCCAATTCCTCCTGAGTTTGATGGGGGACAGAAGGTAAACCAGAAAAATGCACTCCTTCTGGTACAAAGAAGCCCCGCTGGCAACGGCGGGGCTTTTTTTATGAGGCGTTAGTGGCTGGAAACACGTCGGAAGGGAACACCCGCGTGTGATAGTAACCCTTTGACTTAAGCTCGGACTCAGCCGGGCCAAGCCGTTTTAAAATCTTTCTTTTATAAGCGGAGGTCGGATAAAGAAGGTCAAAGAAATGACGCGTACGAATATTATTCCGGCCACATGGGGCAGACGCACTTTCAATCAGATTTGGAACCTCCGAAGAATCCAAAACCAACGCATGGGTCAGCGACTTGAGATCATTGGCTTTCGGGTCGAAAACGCCACGCATCGCCGCCTTATAAAGATTTTGACGAACTTTCAAAGGATACTGCTCTAAAGAATCATAGGGATCCAGTCCGCCGGTATAAGGACACTTATCTTCCCCAACATCTCCCCACACCAGCCGACGGACCAGCTTGAGTTCATGAGCCAGAATAAAAACCATCGCTGTTTTGGGATCGACCTCACCTTGTGAGGTTTCCACACGTTCAATCGCGGCGTTAAGCGCCTTGCAAAGATTCGGTTTTTTGACGACATATTGATGGGTAAAAAGCGTGTTGCGTATCATTAAAATCCCCTTTTTATAATGGGAATATTATATATTCAGAAGGCCTAAATGTGCAAATAATATCCTGAAACCGATTAAGATTAACCCTACTCCGCCGAGGATTTCGGCAGTGCGGCCTAGCTTGCAGCCGACGCGGTGGCCGATCATCAGGCCAAGCGTGGACATGGTAAAGGTCGCAAGGCCGATAGAAAGCGCCGCGATCCAAATATTCACGGCAACAAAGGCGAGCGACACGCCGACGGCAATCGAGTCAATGCTGGTGCCGATCGCGGTCAAAATTAACAGCCACAGTTTTTGCTTTTGAGGTTTGGTGATTTCAATCTCGCAGTTCCGATTGCGGATACCTTCAACGATCATATGAAGGCCGATCAGGCCTAGGATGCCAAAGGCCAGCCAATGGTCGATCGCTTGAATAAAGGAAGCCGCCAAACTGCCCGCCGCAAAGCCGACCAACGGCGCGCAGCCTTCCGTCAGGCCAAACACCAGCCCTGTTTTTGCCGCGTCGATCAAACGCGGCTTTTGCTGCGCTACGCCCTTGCCGATGGAAACGGCAAACGCATCGGCGGACATGCTGAGCGCGAGAAAAACAAACGACAGAACTTGCATGTTTTATCCTAAGGGGTAATGCGACGCGCGGAACAACACACACTGGCCTTGTATTTTTCCGCGCGGGGGTCCGAGTTTGACCACGGAGCGATTAGTGGACCGAGACGGATACGGTGCCC
The DNA here is from genome assembly GCA_050252315.1 of Bdellovibrionales bacterium. Taxonomy (GTDB): domain Bacteria; phylum Pseudomonadota; class Alphaproteobacteria; order UBA9219; family UBA9219; genus UBA8914. The sequence continues at coordinate 94 of JBFWLD010000193.1, read as the reverse complement.
TATGGATAACAATATCGGAAATTTGTTCCGCAGCCTTCAGTCCAAGGAGTTCTCGTGCCACATCCCGCGAAGAAGGGGCCAAGGCTTGCGGGCC
>JBFWLD010000192.1:0-4021 GCA_050252315.1 Bdellovibrionales bacterium | reverse complement strand
TAAATGTAAAATCAACCCCTCCCCGAAATTGCTAAAGCAATTTCGACCCTCCCGCAAGGGGCGGGTGATTGGGCTTGCACAAATGTCGGGTGTAGGGAAAAGCTTACAGGCTAACTTAAAGATGGGAATAAAGAGGCCGTTTCGAAAAGAGGCAGGCCGACAATGCCCGAATACGAACCGGAAATCGAGCGGATCAAAGTTGCGGCCTTGCCTTGGATGGCGTAACCGCCTGCTTTGCCGATCCCCTCGCCGCTTGCTACATAGGCGTCGATTTCTTCCGGGCTTAGGCGCTTGAAGGCAACGCGGCTGTCCGACAGGCGGTGGCGGATAAGCCCATCTGGCGTAAAGACGGCCACAGCCGTATAGACATGATGGCGGCGGCCCGAAAGAAGCGTAAGGCAGGTGCGGACATCGTCTTCCGTTTCCGCCTTGGGCAAGACGCGGCGACCGCAGGCCACCACCGTATCGGCGGCCAGCACCATCGCGTCCGGGTGGAGGTCGGCGATGACCCTTCCCTTTTCCAAGGCTAGACGCTCGGCCAAGGCGCGAGGACGTTCGCCTTTATAGGGCGTTTCATCGCACGCGGCGGGGATAACTTCGTCGGGCGCGACGCCGATGTCGGCAAGGAGAGACAGACGGCGCGGCGAGGCCGAGGCAAGGATAAAACGAGTCATGGGGTTTTCTTCATCTTGTAAACATAGGAAATCACTTCGGCGACCGCACGGTAATGCTCTGGCTGAATCGGCTCGTCCAAATCGACGTTATCATGCAAGGCGCGCGCCAACGGCGGATTGCTGACGATCGGGACTTCGTTTTCTTCCGCGACTTCGCGGATGCGCTGGGCTAGACGGTCCACGCCTTTGGCCGTCAAAACCGGCGCCATCATTTTCGTTCCGTCATACTCCAACGCTACGGCATAGTGCGTCGGGTTTGTGATGACGACGCTGGCCTTTGGGACCTTGGCCATCATGCGTCGGCGAGAACGCTCGATACGCATGGCGCGGATACGACCCTTGACCATGGGGTCGCCTTCCATTTGTTTGTGCTCGTCTTTGACTTCCTGCTTGGTCATGCGCAGGCCTTTGAAATACTGGTAGCGCACATAAAGCAGGTCTGCGACGGCGATTACGGTGATGACCAACAGGAGCACAATCAATAAATGCACGGCCTCTTTATGCAAAAGCTCGATAGTGTCATAAAGCCTGTGCCCAGCGATCTTTGGTAACTGCCAAAAAACCGGTTTGAGCACGACGTAACAGACATAGCCAAGCACGACGAACTTAAAAAAGCTTTTCACCAGTTCTGAAACCGAGTTCATGGAGAAAAGTTTTTTGAGGCCTTTACTCGGCAATAAATTTTCCAGCTTGGGCTGAAGCTTGCCTGTTCCGATATAAAAACCCGTCTGAATCATCGTCCCCAAAATAGCCAAGGCCATTAACGTGCCGAAGACCAAGAGCCCCTGAAAGGCGACAGCGGAGACTACGCCCATTAACACATTTTGAAGACCTCCGCCCTGAACGGAAATTTGCTCCGGCTTTTCAAGGAAGACTTGCAGCGATCCTCGCAGGTGGGTGCCCAATAAGGGGCCGAACCACTGCATCACAATCAACAGCCCGATGAAAAGAAACCATGCCGACATTTCTCGACTGAGCGGGACATTGCCTTCGTCACGGGATTCTTCTAACCGTTTGCTGGTCGGTTCTTCTGTTTTGGAGTCTTCGTCCGCGCCGTCAACCATGTTCGCTTACCCCGCCCTGATGAAAAGCTTGCCCACAACATCATCGAAATATTGTAGCCAGAAGGTGAAGATAATCGCGACGCTCGCGCTGAACACAAAAAGCCCGCCCCAAATCTGGACCGGGATAACAACCAAAAACAACTGCACCTGCGACATCAACCGCTGCATGATGCCGATCGACGTGTAAAGCAACAGCCCCATCACAATCAACGGTGAGGCCAGTTGGACGCCAATCTGAAACGCTTGGCTGACCAAGTGAATAAAGGTTTGGACTAAATCGCCGTAGGGCAAGGGTTCGGCTACCGGAAAAATTTTGTAGGTATCCATCAACGCTTGCAGCAAAAGGTGGTCCATCCCTGTGACAAAAACCAGAACCAGCGCCGTCGAGCCGAGAAAGGCCGAAGGCAACGCGCTTTCCGACGCCAAAGACGGGTTGAGAATCGACGCGTTGGAAAGGCCGATATCCATACCGATTACCGTACCCGCAATTTCGACAATCCCCATCATCAGCCGCATGATCGAGCTGAAAAAAACGCCGACAAGGATTTCTATGAACATGAGGCGGACAAGATCCCCCGGATGGTCCGGAACCGCAGGCATCAACGGCGCGAGAATCGGCAAGAGCAAAAAGCTCAACACCAACGCAAACAGCATCCGGACTCGCTGCGGAACAAAGGCTTCCCCCACCCCCGGAAACATCATCATCCCCGTACCGATCCGGCAAAAGATCATCATAAAGGGGAAGATTTGCCCGGATAATTCTGCGGCGACATCAAGTCTCATCGCCCGCTATCCATTCAAGCCGACTTGGACGATTTTATCCGCCAAAGAATGCGTGAACCCGCCAAGCGTTGTCATCATATAGGGAAACAGCCAGATCGTAACCGCAAAGACCAAAAGCATTTTGGGGATAAAGGTCAATGTCATTTCCTGAATCTGCGTAATCGTTTGAATCAGCGAAATGATAATGCCGACCACCAGCCCCGTTAACAGCAAGGGACCGGAAATTTTAAGCATCACGATAATCGCTTCGCGGCAAATCTGGATGGCTTCGGCTTCGTTCATCGGCTGGGCGAATCAGGGGAAAGGAAAAGGTGCAGCATTATATCGTGGTTGACTTCCTGTGTCTTGGTTGGATTTTTAAGCCTCAGGGCGTCGAATTCGGATTAATAAACAGTAAATGGGATGCCAGCCTTCGCTGGCATGACGCTTGTGTCATTGCTTTGTTCTAAAATAATCCGGCAAATTGCTTACGTTGAGCCCAATAACACGTCATGCCAGCGAAGGCTGGCATCCCATTTGTTATTTCGCATGCTGGTTTTCACCTTTTCTTAACCTGAGTTCGGAGCCCTGTTTTAAGCCTTTACAAAAAGGACTGTTTCCGTATTATATAGCTCCCTGCCCTTAATCGCTCGGCCTTCATGACGATCCTTTGCCGAAAAACCGGTCACCAAATCTGTCGCAGACGCCCGCGCCTTCAACTTATCTCCGGCGGCGGTGGCGTCGATACGCTTTCCGATGAAGGCGCCGGTGAACATCATCCGGATCACCCTTTTAACGAAATATGCTATAATAATTTTTTCCGGCTTGAGAACCATTGATAGGCCACCAAGCTGACCAACACGAGGGCGATGCCGAGATACTGGGAAACGGACAGAATTTCCTTTAACAAGACGGCGGAATAGATCGCGACGAAGATAGGCTCCATCTTCGCCATCAGGCTCCATGAAAAGGAATCTACAAAGCGAAGGCCGAAGAACATCCCCGCCGAGCCGAAAACAACGCCTATCGTCACGCCCAGCATCCAGCCATAGCCCACAAGCGTTTCGGGCAAATGAGGGGCTTGCCAGAGCAGCAGGATAAGAGAACAGACGCTGGCTACGACAAAATTTTCCGCGCCGACTAATAGGGCTCCGCGTTTCTTGATCTGTCTTTCGTAAAAATACATGCGCATCGCCGACGCTACGGCGGCTACCAACGAAAGGCCTACGCCCCAAAAGCTGATCTGCGTCGCCGGGTCGAAAATATTCAACACCAAGCCGAGCCCCACCAAGGCAGATAACGACAACGCTAAAATCGCGCCGCTAAAACGGGCCTCGCCCTTCGCGATCAGGTAAAAGAAAAGCAGAAGCGGAAAAAGAAAAAGCGTAATAATGACAAGCGGGCCGGACATCATCGACAGCGCCGCCATCAAACAGGCAACGGCTACAAACTGCAGAAAACCACTGAACACGGACAGGCGCACTTGCTCCGGGCTGGCTTGGAATAAGGGTTGACGGCGGT
>JBFWLD010000191.1:0-4057 GCA_050252315.1 Bdellovibrionales bacterium | reverse complement strand
GCAAGCCTTGGCCGCTTTGGCCCGTACCTCAAAATCGGCACGCGCTATAAAAGCATCCCCGACGGCGACGACCTGCTGACGATCGGCATCAACCGAGCCGTCACCTTACTGGCCGAGCCCGACAAAGGCCGCCGTCGCACAGGCGCAGGCTCAGCCAAAGCCTTAGGCGACCACCCCAAAGACGGCAAGCCGGTTACGCTGAACAGCGGAAGGTTCGGCCCGTATGTCAAGTGGGGCAAAACCATGGCGACGGTGACAAAAGGGTACGATCCGGAAAATCTGACGCTTGAACAAGCGCTCGAAATCATCGAAACTAAGTTGGCCAAACCGCCGAAGACGAAAAAAGCTCCCGCCAAAAAGAAAGGCTGACATGCCCTTGACCGACGACTGCATCGTGCGAAAGATCAAAAGGACCGACTTACCGGCGATTGCGATCATGATGCAGCGCCTCGCGGAGCAACACCACGAGATATCCAAAGCGCAAGTGGAAGATTTCGCGCATCTCGCACTGGGCAAAGATAAAATCTCGCATCTTTGGATCGCACAGGCAGGCACGGAACCCGCAGGTTTTATCGAAGTGAATTACGTCGTCAACTACCCGGAGATGCAAATTAACGCGCATATCAACTTTCTTTATGTGCGCGACGAGTACCGGCATCTAGGGGTAGCGCTCAAGCTGGTCCAAAAAGCGATCGAGGATTCGACAAAAAAAGGCTGCAACCGCCTTCTTGTCGAAGCCTACAGCACGAATGAAAAAGCGACAAAATTTTACGAAGACATCGGCTTTACGACCCGTCCGCCCTCGCCCTTTTTATTATCGCGGTATCAGGCGGACAAACAAACAATAGATAAAATAGTACATCTTCAAAGGACAACAAATTGAAAAGACCCGCAAAGCGCAAAGCTCCGTTCAGAAAAGAGAAGCGCGACCGCTCCCCCAAAGAGCCCCCCCAAAAAGCAGCCCCCCTCGTACAAACCGTGGTCGGCGTCGTCGTCAAAACGCGCTGGGGCTGGAGTCTGGAAGTCACGGACCGCAAAGACAAAACGCGGTATATCCTGCGCAACCCGGACAAAGCCACCTCCCTTGCCGGAGAACTCATCACCGCACGCCTGCTCCCCAGCACCAAAGGCGGCAAGCAGGAAGTTGAAATCGGGCAAACGCTCGGCGATCCGAACGACCCCAAAACCATCACGTTGGCAGCGATCTACCAAAACGAAATCCCACTTCTTTTCCCGGACGAAGCGCTCGCCGAGGCCGAAGCCGCCCGCCCAGTAGCCTTAAAAGGAAGGACAGACCTGCGCGACATACCGTTGATTACGATTGACGGCGCAGACGCAAGAGATTTCGACGATGCTGTCTTCGCTGAAAGCGACGGCAAAAAAGGCTGGCACTTAATCGTCGCCATTGCCGACGTCGCGCATTACGTCCAAACCGGGAGCGCGCTGGACCGCGAAGCCTACCATCGCGGCAACTCGACCTACTTCCCGGATACGGTCGTTCCGATGCTTCCCGAAGCCTTGTCGAATGAGCTGTGTTCTCTCAAACCACAAGTGGACCGCGCCTGCATGGCCGTGCATATGTGGATTGACTCCAAAGGCGAGCTAACCCGCTGGAAGTTCGAGCGCGGCCTGATGCGCTCCCACGCTCGCCTCACCTACGAACAAGTCCAAGCCGCCCATGATGGCTCCCCCGATAAAATGACGGCACCGCTAGTCGAAACCGTGATCGCACCACTTTACGAAGCCTATGCCTGCTTGATGTCGGCACGGCTCCAACGCGGCACGCTTGAGTTAGAGCTTCCCGAACGCAAAGTGAACCTCGACAAAAACAATAACGTCAAATCAATCACCATGCGCGAAAGGCTGGAAAGCCACAAGCTGATCGAAGAATTCATGATCTGCGCGAATGTCGCCGCCGCCGTGCAGTTGGAAGGCAAAGGCGGCGTCTGCCTGTACCGCGTTCACGACAAACCCACAGAGATCAAACTCGAATCCTTACGCGATTTTCTGGACAGTATCGGCATCAAACTTGTCCCGGCGCGACAGCTTCACCCGCGCCTGCTCACACAAATTCTGGAAAACGCCGCCGGAGGCGAACACGCGCAAATCATCAACGAAGTCATGCTCCGTTCGCAAGCGCAAGCCGTATATAGCCCGGAAAATATCGGACATTTCGGATTGGCCTTAGCCAAATATGCGCACTTCACTTCGCCCATTCGGCGGTATGCGGACCTCATTATCCACCGCGCACTTATCCGCGTGTGCAACCTGGGCTCAGGCGGCCTGACCGACGAAGAGCTAAAAAAGCTGGACACGATCGGCGATCACCTGTCCAAGACGGAGCGCCGCTCGGCCACGGCAGAGCGCGACGTTGTGGATCGCTTTACCACGCTGTTTCTTCTCGAAAAAATAGGCGCTACCTTCAACGCAAGGATCAGCGGCGTCGCGCGTTTTGGCTTGTTCGCGCGTTTGGATGAAACAGGCGCGGACGGGATCATCCCCTTCAATGCGCTGCCTCGTGATTATTATATCTATGATGAAAAGCGCCAAGCGCTTGTCGGCGAGCGCAACGGCAGGGTCTATCGGCTGGCGGATCCTGTAACCGTCAAGCTGGATACAGCGGACCGCCTAACCGGCAGCATGAGCTTTTCGATTATCGAGCCTAAAGCGTCCCTACCGCGCAAAAAGAAAGCCTCCCTTTCCACCCGCAAAAAACTCCGTTAAAAAGAAAAGAGCTAATTCACACGCCACCAAAGGATCGCAAAGGATGTTTTTCCCCCCACATTTGGCCCCACAATTCATGGACCTCATCAAGCCCATTTGGGAATCCGATCATCCGGACCATATCAAGCTGCGTGTAATCTGGGGGATGCTGGCAGGATGTCAGGGAGCCGTCATTTCTCAGCTTCTCAAAAGCCGGATCGGCAACAAAGTCTTTGCAGGCCCCTTCCGAGGCCTTGAACTCACCGAAGAAATGATGAAATGGCATTTCTCGCCAACGCTTTTGGGAACCTATGAGTGGGAACTCCACCATATGATCGAGAAAATCATCGCGACAAGCCCGCGTAAAATTCTGAATGTCGGATGCGCACACGGCTATTACAGCGTCGGCTTTGCGATGAGACTGCCACAGGCTACCATTTACGCCTATGATACGGACCCTGAAATGCGCAAGCATTGCCAAGAACTGGCCGAACTGAACAACGTCGCAGAGCGTATCGTAATCGACGAACAAATGACGCAGGAGGAATTCGCCAAATTCTCTCCGGACGAAACCTTCCTATTGGTAGATATTGAAGGAGCAGAAGTCCAGCTCCTCGACCCGATCGCAGCACCAGCCTTGCAAAAAATGAATATGATTGTGGAACTTCACGACGCGATCATAGAAGGCGAATCCGCGATCATGACCGAGCGCTTCCAAAACACGCACGACGTTCAAATCATCCCGAACGCGCCGTTCAACTTCCCGCTGGATAAAATTCTAGGCTCCGACTATGTACAGGACCATTTCGACAATTTGATCGCCACCTGGGAATCTCGTGGCGGCCCGACCCCCTACGGCGTTTTTATGCGAAAATCCTAAAAATGCGCCCAAACTGAAATCAGCTTTTATAGTTGTTTTAATTAAGAATGGAACATAGGCGAAAAGTGTCTTTTAACGAGGTGAGGCGCGTAAGCGTACACTTAGTACGCGTGCAGCCGATCCGATGTTAAAAGGCTGTTTGCAGCTTTAGTCGAACAGATTTATTTCTGTACGAGGCGTGAGCGACGACGCGTAGCCTAATCTACACGAGGAGCGAAACAACGCCGTACAGGTATAAATCTGGAAGACTATAGTTTCATTCTTAAGTGAAATGGCTATAACATCGGATCAGCACAGCATCTACTCTTTAGCTTTCGCCTCTCTGATCGTTAAAAAGCATTTTTCGTCACCTTCGCCTTTTTGTCTCTAATCAATACAAAATACAACTCTCAACGTCCTCCCCCTTGCCTTTTGCCCCCCACCACCCGCCCCTTTATCTGTTGAAAAGGGAGTATAGTCAGAGGCTGTTTAACG
>JBFWLD010000190.1:0-4149 GCA_050252315.1 Bdellovibrionales bacterium | reverse complement strand
CTACAAAGAAAAAGATCAAACGACAAAGCCCTCCCCCAAAGAAGAACCGAAACAACCGGCGGTAACGGATGAGGAAGATCCCAAAACCGAAGTCAAAGCCCCCGAACCGGAAAAAATAGAACCGCCCGCCAAGGAAGAGCCTGTGACCTATGGAGATAAAAACAAAACGCGGTTAACCATTCTGGCAGAAAAGGAAAGCTGGGTTCTGATTACCGATGCCAAAGGCAACACCATTTTTGATCGTACCCTCAAACAGGGCGAAATCTATAACGTTCCGATGGGTTCCGGTCTTAAGCTCACAACAGGTAATGCAAAGGGGCTTTTGTTCTCTCTGGACGGAATGGGCCTTCCCAAACTCAAAACAGCCAGCCCAGTCGTACGGGCGATGTCGCTGGACCCTGAAAAAGTCAAAGCCCGGCTGACAAAATCCGACTCGGAGCACTAGAACACCATAAAGTTTACATAAACTGATGAACGGGTGTATAACTGCCTCCGTTCTTCACTAGGATTTACGCTATGACTCAAAACGCCGAACTTAATGCTCATCGTCCGTGGAAAACCATTACACGCAGGAAATGCCGCCAAATCATGGTCGGCAAGGTTCCTGTCGGTGGCGATGCGCCCATTTCCGTACAGTCTATGACCAATACACTGACGGCGGATGTTAAGGCTACCGTCGAACAGATTAAACGTATGGAAGCCGTCGGCGTTGACATTGCTCGATGCTCTTGCCCGGATGAAGAATCAACTGCGGCGCTTAAGGAAATCGTCAAAAGCGTTGATGTTCCCATCGTCGCGGATATCCATTTTCACTATAAACGCGGCATCGAAGCGGCTGAAGCTGGTGCGGCTTGTCTGCGTATTAATCCCGGCAATATCGGGTCCGCCGACCGCGTGGCCGAAGTCGTCAAGGCAGCAAAAGATCATCAGTGCTCCATGCGCATCGGCGTCAATGCGGGCTCTCTTGAACAGGATTTGCTGGAAAAATACGGCGAGCCCTGCCCCGAAGCCATGGTCGAAAGCGCTCTGGCTCATGCCAAAATTCTTGAAGATCACGACTTTTTCGATTTCAAAATCAGCGTTAAATCTTCCGATCCCATGCTCTCCATCGCGGCGTATCGCCAACTGGCCGCCGCCTGCGACTATCCGTTGCATGTCGGGGTGACCGAGGCGGGAGGCCTTCGCACCGGCACCGTTAAAAGCGCGCTGGGCATGGGCCTATTGCTCAGCGAAGGGATCGGCGACACGATCCGCGTTTCGCTTTCCGCAGACGTCGAAGAAGAAGTCCGCGTCGGCTATGAAATCCTTAAATCGCTCGGATTACGTTCACGCGGCGTAACCGTAGTTTCCTGTCCGACTTGCGCTCGCAAACGCTATGACGTTATCAAAACTGTTGAAATCTTAGAACAACGCCTCGCCCATATCACAACACCATTGACGGTTTCCGTAATCGGCTGCGTTGTCAATGGCCCCGGTGAAGCCATGCATACGGATATCGGCATTACTGGCGGGGGCAATAACACGCATCAAATTTACATCAGCGGCGTTGCCGACCACCGCCTCAAAGACGGCGATATTGTCGAACACCTCGTTGAGCTTGTTGAAAAGAAGGCCGCTGAAATCGAGGCCAAGAAAGCCCAATAACAGGCCCTTATGTCGCTTATTCAGACCTATGACCGCGTATTAGCGCGCCAAGATGAACTTCGCGAGCTGCTCAGCGCGCCGGATATGCCTGCCGATCAGTTTACCAAACTGTCCAAGGAATATGCCGAATTGGCGCCTGTTGCCGAGGCTGTTCTTGATCTTCGCAAGGCGGAACGCGAGCGTGCCGACGCGCAAAGCTTACTGGCCGATCCGGAAATGAAAGCCGAAGCCGAAGCCGAACTTCAACGCCTCCATGACGCGATCCCGAAGTTTGAAAAGCAGGTGCAACGCATGCTGCTCCCTAAAGATATTGCGGACGAACGCAACGCCATTTTGGAAGTTCGCGCCGGGACCGGAGGCGACGAAGCGGCCTTGTTTGCTGCGCTTTTATTCGATATGTACCGCAAATATGCCGCGATTCACGGATGGAAATTCGAAGTCATGGCCTTGTCTGAAAATGATCTAGGCGGACTGAAAGAAGGCACGGCATCCATTCAAGGCCGAGGCGTTTTCGCGCGACTTAAGTTCGAATCCGGCGTTCACCGCGTGCAACGCGTCCCGCAAACCGAAAGTCAGGGACGCGTTCATACCTCAGCCGCGACCGTGGCCGTCCTTCCCGAAATGGAAGAAGTGGATTGCCATATTGACGAAAAAGATCTCCGTATCGACGTTTATCGTTCGTCCGGCGCAGGCGGCCAGCATGTCAATAAAACAGAAAGCGCCGTACGCATTACCCATTTGCCTACCGGCATTGTTGTGGCCATGCAGGAAGAACGATCCCAAATCAAGAACCGGGCCAAAGCCATGACGATTTTACGCGCCCGCCTTTATGAAAAACAACGAAGCGAACGCGACAGCGCCTATTCCGCCGTGCGCAAGGAACAGGTCGGATCAGGGGATCGGTCGGAACGTATTCGCACCTATAATTTTCCTCAAAGCCGTGTCACCGATCACCGCATCGACCTGACGCTTTATAAAATCAATGAAATCGTCAACGCCACGGCTTTAGATGAAATCATCGACCCGTTGATCCAGCAAGATGAAGCGGAAAAGCTTGCTGCCTTAGCCGCAACATAAGCCGATGATTCTTCGGCAGGCTCTCGCTCTTTTTCAACAAAAACTTGCGGATGCAGGCGTTGAAAACCCGATATTAGACGCACGCTTGCTTGTCGCGCACGCTTTGGAATGCGAACGGGTTGATCTTCTTGCCGCCCCGGACCGCCAGCTTTCCGACGCAGAGAGAGCGTCGATTAGCGCTCTTATTAATCGTCGCATCACACGCGAACCCGTGGCCCGCATCCTTGGCCATCGCGAGTTTTGGGGACTTTCCTTTGAATTAAACGAAGCCACTCTTGAACCTAGGCCCGACAGCGAAACTCTGATCGAAGCTGTTCTGGGAACCGCCAAGATAACAGGGGCGCCGCATTCTATCCTTGATTTAGGCACGGGAAGCGGCTGTCTTTTGCTGTCCTTGCTGCATGAATGGCCGCATGCTAGCGGCGTCGGCGTCGATCAATCAGAACAAGCCCTTGATCAAGCTTCAAAAAATGCCGCTGCTCTGGGGCTTCATGATCGCGTCTCCTTTCAGAAAAGTGACTGGTTTGACGCGGTTTCATGCCAATTTGATCTGATTATCAGCAATCCCCCCTATATCCCCACCTGCGACCTTGGTGATCTTGAACCAGAGGTTCGGGAGTTCGACCCCCTCGCGGCCCTCAATGGAGGCACGGACGGCCTTAATCCTTATCGAATCATTGTTCCTCAGGCCCCGGACTTCTTAACAGAAAGGGGAGCCTTGTTTGTCGAAGTCGGCATCGGACAGGCACAGGCCGTTTGTGAACTTTTTCACGAAAGCGGCTTTACGGACCTCAACACCGCCCACGACCTTGGCGGAATCGAACGCGTTGTCAGTGGGAACTTAAAAGCTCCTTAAATTTTATTGGCCCGGCGGTTCAAGCCCGCGCCATCGTAACCCAAGATCATCAAAGACGGCTTTAACCGTTTTAAGCGGGATATAGGGAACCTTATCCATGCCGAGCTTTCTGCATTCCTCGCGATAGAGGAACTCTTTTGTCTCATAGTGACGCCATGCCGCAAAGGACGCTTCGCTCTGTGCTTGCGGACAAGCAACATCCATAAAGGTAAAAACCGGCTGACGCCCACTCACCATATACATTTTCGGCTCACGGCGTATCACCACAGAACAACCGTAGCGTTGGAACAGGGCCTTAACAGCCAGCTCGCTTAAAGCCCCCACCGTCTTTCGTTCGGGTCTGGAACCTTTCTGCGCCGTTTTTCTATACCCAAGACGGACTTGCCGATTGCGAACAAAAGTGGGGGTAAGCGACATCCTTATAGCAGTAAGCGCTTGGCGCGCGGCTTCGCCCCTGTAGCCCGGCGCATTCCTTTGTTGAGCCAGATACCCGTGAAAGGCCGACCAATCTACTCCGCTTTCATGGCGCAGGTAGGACATCAAATCAGGTTCACGGCTAGAGAGTATTTTTG
>JBFWLD010000189.1:0-4197 GCA_050252315.1 Bdellovibrionales bacterium | reverse complement strand
GTGTCTTCCCACAAAACATCAGTGTCTTTACCGTGCAAAATGGGCAAGACCCCCATAGGCTTTGGCCGTGCCACGACAAAAGCAATGCCTTTTTGGGAAAGATAGTTCCGAACCACGTCGGGTTTAAACTGCACGGAAAAGGTCGCCAAATAACGCACGCCCGAGGCATGCTCCTTCTGCACCTCGAAAGATTGAACAAACGCGCCCACATCGTCCGAGCCAAGGTTAACGGGGGCCCTGACGCCAAGGCGGTCCATCAGTTGAACAAAGGCCTGTTTTTGAGCCTGAACAATAGCCAGATCACGCGCCAAAGACGCATTGCCGGAGGTAACATCGACAAGCACGTCCGTAACCTTATAAACAGGCATTACATCGTCGGCTGAGGCTGAAAAACCTACAAAAATCGACAGTAAGGCCAAAAGGGGAAGAAGTTTCATTGCAAACCTATCCAATTTCGCTATTCTGCGCTAAACTTCATATATGTAAGAGGCTATAGTCGGACCTATTTATTATCGTACAAAGCGGGAACGAGGAAGTGTCGCAGAACAACTCGACGCGCCAAACAACGATGTACGAGAATAAAACGGAAAAACTATAGTACGTTCATATACGTTCTTTTCGTAACCAGCAACTTTGACGGCACAATGGCAAACACAAACGAACCCAAAAAAGACGCCTACGCGCAAGCAGGGGTCGATATTGACGCAGGAAACGCTCTGGTCGAAGCCATTAAACCGCTCGCTAAATCAACCTCGCGATCCGGGGCGGATGCTTCCTTGGGGGGATTTGGCGCGCTTTTCGATTTAAAAGCAACGGGTTACAAGGACCCCGTGTTGGTCAGCTCCACCGATGGGGTCGGAACCAAATTGCGCATCGCGATTGATTCCGGCAAACACGACACCGTGGGCCTAGATTTAGTCGCCATGTGTGTTAACGATTTAGTCGTAGCCGGGGCCGAGCCTTTGTTTTTCCTAGATTATTTCTCTTCCGGAAAACTGGAAATCGACACGGCACGCGATGTAGTGGCCGGGATCGCCGAAGGCTGCAAACAGGCCGGATGCGCTCTTGTCGGCGGCGAAACCGCAGAAATGCCTTCGATGTACGAAGGCAAGGATTATGATCTGGCCGGTTTTTCGGTCGGCGCGGTAGAACGGGAAAATATCCTGCCCCGCGCGGATATCAGCGAAGGCGACATCGTCCTTGGCCTTGCCTCCAATGGGGTGCACAGCAATGGCTTTTCGTTGGTGCGCAAAATCATTGCGGACGAAAATCTGTCCCTGAGCGAAGACGCGCCGTTTGACCCGTCCCGCTCGCTGGCCCACGCGCTGCTAGAGCCGACGCGCATCTATGTCAAACCGCTGTTGGCGGCCATCCGCACGGGCAAAGTCAAAGCCATGGCCCATATCACTGGCGGCGGGCTTTTGGAAAATATTCCACGCGTTCTGCCGCAAGGCTTAGGCGTTTGGCTCAGCACGCAAAGCTGGTCGGTTCCCGCCGTTTTCAAATGGCTGGCGCAAAAAAGCCAGATCAGCGGCCAAGAAATGGCGCGCACCTTCAATTGTGGGATCGGCATGGTTGTCATCGTCGCGGCCTCCGACGCGGACGAAATCACAACGTTGCTAACAGATGCCGGAGAAAAAGTTTTCCGCATTGGTGAGGTTGAAAAGAACCTGTCCGACAATCGCGTTTCGCTTCAAGGTATGGGACCGACATGGCCATGTTAAAAGTCGCCATTCTTATTTCCGGTCGCGGAAGCAACATGCAAGCGCTGGTCCAAGCCTGCCAACAACCCGGTTTTCCGGCCCAAATCGCCTGCGTTATCTCCAACGACCCGACGGCCAAAGGCTTGGAGTGGGCGCAAGAACAAGGTATCTCTACCATTGTCGTCAACCATAAAGAGTATGGTAAAGACCGCGAAACCTTCGAACGCACGGTGGATGCGGAAATTAAAAAGCACGGCTGTCAGCTTGTTTGCCTTGCCGGATGGATGCGCCTTTTAACGCCATGGTTTGTCGGCGAATGGTTAGACAGGCTGGTTAATATCCACCCGTCCCTGCTGCCCTCTTTCCCCGGCCTGCACGTTCAGCAAGCCGCCATTGATTACGGCGCAAAATTTTCCGGCTGTACCGTGCATTTCGTCCGCGCGGAAATGGATCACGGCCCCATCATCATTCAGGCCGCCGTTCCTGTTCTTCCCGACGACACGGAAGACGCGCTCGCGGCCCGTATTTTAGAATGCGAACATAAAGCCTATCCCCAAGCCCTACGCTGGATCGCAGAGGGCCGCGTCAACGTCATCGGCCAAAAGGTCCTTGTCACCGGCACAAACAAACCCGACGCTGTAATGAATCCCTGTCTCTCTTCATAAAAAAAGGGGCCCTATGGCCCCTTTTCTTTTGGTCTTCCAACCTTATCCGACAATCTCAACTTGGCTGAAGAAATAGGCGATTTCAATCGCGGCATTTTCTTGGCTGTCGGAACCGTGAACGGAATTAGCTTCGATGCTCTCGGCAAACTCTTTACGGATCGTGCCTTCAGCCGCATCGGCAGGATTGGTCGCGCCCATCACTTCGCGATTACGAGCCACGGCATTTTCGCCTTCCAAAACCTGCAACACGACAGGGCCGGAGGTCATGAACGTGCAAAGATCGTTAAAGAAGGGGCGTGCTTTGTGCACGGCATAAAAACCTTCAGCCTGCGCGCGGGTCAGCAAAGCGCGCCGTTGCGCCACGATGCGCAAACCAGCTTCTTCCAGCTTCGCATTAATCTTGCCGGTCAAGTTGCGACGGGTAGCATCGGGCTTGATGATCGAAAAAGTACGTTCCATAGCCATAGTTGTTAACTCCTGCATAAAAAAGGCGATGGGCGCGTTATAACCGCCGCCACGACGCAATACAAGGGGCGTTATCCCTGTTTCCCCATACGTTTCATTAACAAGGCGCACCCGGCAACTGCGGACAAAGCGGAGCCGGACAAAACCCCGAGGCGGACGGCAAATAAAGAGGCCTCATCCTCAAACGCTAACACCCCGATAAATAAGGACATGGTAAACCCAATCCCGCATAAAGCCGCTGCGCCGAAAAGATGCCGCCACGAAACCAAGGGCGGCAGCCGGGCAAGGCCGATTTTTATAAAAACCCACGACGCGCCCAGCACCCCCAACGGCTTGCCGATAAACAACCCGCCGATAATCCCGATTGTCACAGGATGAACCCATGTTTGAGCCGTTATGCCTGAAAAAGAAACACCGGCATTGGCAAAAGCGAATAAAGGCATAACAAGGTAAACGACCAAGGGATGGATGGATTGTTCAAGCTTTTTAAGCGGACTGCGCCGATCGCCTTCTTGCTTTTGAGGCAAAGGCAAAGACAAAGGCACAAACAGAGCCAACAAAACACCCGAAAGGGTCGAATGAATGCCTGTTTTGTGAAAACAGAACCACAAAACCGCGCCGAGCATTAAATAGGGAGTCACCCACCGCACATGACACCGATTAAGCGTAAAGAGCAGCCCTAAAACAACCGCAGCAAAAAGCAAAGGCAAAACCTGCAAGCTGGCCGTGTAAAACAACCCGATCAACAAGATCGCGCCAATATCGTCAATCACGGCCAACGCCATCAAGAAAACCTTTAATCCAGAAGGAACGCGCGACCCCAGCATACCCAATACGCCTAAAGCAAAAGCAATATCGGTTGCGGTTGGAATGGCCCACCCGCGCAATGCCGTTACGCCTTGAGTCATACCCTCAGAAGGGATCGCCGCCACATAAACCAAGGCAGGAAATACCATCCCCCCGATCGCCGCCACCATCGGGAGCATAAGCGTCTGTCGATTAGATAATTCTCCCTCCAAACAAGCGCGTTTCAGCTCGCATCCAATCAATAAAAAGAACAAGGTCATCAAAATTTCATCAATTACATGCTTGAGAGGAAGGTCCCAAACATACCCGGCAAAACCGATGCTGGCGCTCATATCCCAAAAAGACGTATAGGTTCCCGCCCAAGGCGAGTTCGCCCAAACCAGCGCCATAGCCATAGAAAAAAGCAAAAAAAGAGCGCCGGTTTCTTCCTTATGGAAGAACCGTCGAAGAAACGAAAAACGGGGAGAGGCGGGTATATCCTTAGACATGCATCGCCTTTTTCGGGTTAGAACGCTCTCTATTTTCACAAAAGAGCGTTAACAAAAACACAAACGCTC
>JBFWLD010000188.1:0-4204 GCA_050252315.1 Bdellovibrionales bacterium | reverse complement strand
GAACATGATTGAAGCCACGGCTCAGTACACGGGCACCTTCAATTCTGTTGGTGTTGTCGCTGCGCCTATGTTGGTTGTTGGCGAAGGTGTAAACGACGGTACGGATGAAACCCGCGCTTTCACCGCTTGGGGCCTCGGCGCTCAAGCCATGTATGCTGGCTTCACCCTCGGCGCTTCCTATGTTGACGCTGGTCACTACAACACGCTTAAGGGCGAAAACATGACCGACGATCAAGACGTCTTCACGGTTGGCCTGAAGTATGAGTTCGACAAGGTTGGCGTTGCTGCTAACTACATGAACGGCGAAGGCTACTATGACTTAGCTGGCGTTTCTTCGACCGACATGTCTTATGTCGATAACTTCTCGGCTATCGGCCTCGGCGCCACCTACACATGGTTCCCTGGCTTGACAACGGCTGCTGACGCTGTCTTCTTTGACCAAAACGTCAAGGAAACCGGCGAAAACAACATCGGCCATGTCTTGATGCTGTCGCAAAAGATGACGTTCTAATCGTCACTTTGTGAAAACAAAAGAAGAGGGCGGAGAGAAATCTCCGCCCTTTTTTTATAATAAAGAAATCGAAAGCAAACAAATGGAGCCTTCAAGCTTTAAAATGGATGTGAACCAAGAGGTTCGTCAAAAATTCCCGGATCTGCATTTTGCTTTTGCGCTGGCGCGGTCCTGTCCGCATGACGAAATCTCACGAGATTTTTGGGCAAATCGGGTGATGGCTTCGCTCAAAGAAAGCTATACGTCTCCCGATGAAATAACCTCCGGCGAAGAGGCCGCGTTGTACAAGAATTTTTATAAAGAACTTCCTGTGAAATTCGGCAAAGTTTCGACCCCGTGCAAACAAGCCGCACGAATTCTGAACAAAGGAACCTACCATCCGTTGTTTCCGATCCTTGATGCGTGCATGCTGGTTGAATATACGACGTTAATTAGTTTTCAACTTTATGATGCGGACAAAATTTCGGGTAATTTGCATTATGCTTTAGCTAAAGGCGGCGAAAAGATCCTAACGTTTCATGAAGAAGAAAAAGAGTGTAGGGCAGGGGACCTTCTTTTACAGGATGGCAGTGGCGTCGTACATTCATGCGCCTATGGAAATCATAAAGAAAAAATGCTGAGCGAAAAAAGTAAGACGGCCCTTATTCGTCTTATGAAAATCCCGCACTTGTCGAATGCTGTTTTTATCGAGGCTCAAAAAAGCCTGTCAAGTTTAGCCGAAGTTCACTGGCTTCAAGACGCTAGAGCCGATCGTGATTAGGTTGGCGTCCTTAGACGACGACCTAAACGCGTGAAACTGCTCGGCAGCAAATAGGTAGAGCCTTTTCCGGCAATAGAAAGGGCGACAACTTTTTCGGAAAAGGTTCTAAGGGGGGGCGGTTTTCCTAAAAAGAGCCCATAAAAAAGGCCTGCCTTGAATGTCAAGGCAGGCCTTTAAACGCTTATCGAACTTACGCAGCTTGCGCTTTCGACATTTTGTTCAACGTCGTGTTGAGATTTTTGGTCACCGGTTCAGCGGCTTGCTGCGCAATACGCGAGGAAAGCTGCGACAGGTTCGTCAGATCGCTCATCATGGTTTCCAAATTGCTCTTAAGCATCGAGTTTTGGTTCGTAACCAAATCGTTGACATTAGAGGTCGAAAGCATGGATTGGCTGACTTGAAGAGATTGTTCAATCTGGCGTTGAACAAGGCTGCTGACGCTGTTGCACAGATCGCTGCACCCCTTCGTCATGATGGAAACGGATTCAAGCGAAGCATTGATGGTGTCACGAACAAGCGTGTTCATATCCGTAGCGGCCTGAACATAGGAGCTTGTAAGTTTTTCCATTTGTTCGGTTGTGTTTTGTTGCATGAGCCTACCCCCTGAGAAAAAAAAGAAAAGCCGTGTTGAATCGAAGCTCAAGAAGCACGGCACCTCGACATACAGTCGCGTATGTTGCAACGCAACATTCAATGGTTAATTTATGGACCATGAGTCGGTATGTCAAGCGGTCTTGGATAGATAAATAAAAAAAATAGTATGCCTTGCAATTATGCCACTTTGTTACCATCCTATGCGAACCTTATCGGTGAGCACCAGCCAAGATCGAAAGAAAAGAGTTCCATGTTGCATTCCAAGGGGTTTCGTTTGAGCGCGTTAAAATTTCATCCGATTTTTCTCTTGTTTTTGATAATCTGCCTGCTTTTTGCACAAAGCGCCGAGGCGAAATCAAAAAGACATTCCCGTAAAGCAAGCCCTCCGCCCTATTCCGACATTGTGATTGACGCGCAAACCGGAGAAATTTTGCATGAACAGAACGCCAGTTCGTCGCGTTACCCGGCCTCGCTGACTAAAATGCTAACGCTTTATGTTGTGTTTGAAGCCATAGAAAATCGGGTGCTTCGTTTGGATTCCATGCTGCCGGTTTCGGGTAAAGCTGCGGCCCAACCAGCCTCAAAGCTTGGGCTTCGCGCCGGAGACAAGATAAGGGCGTATGATGCGATCATGTCGTTGGTAACAGAATCGGCGAATGATTCAGCCGTCGTTTTAGCCGAAGCCCTTGGCGGCAGCATCGACGGCTTTTCGAATATGATGATGGAACAAGCCCGAACGCTTGGGATGCGTCAGTCCGTTTTTAAAAACCCGAATGGGTTGCCGGACAATCGTCAAAAAACAACGGCGCGGGACATGGCCATTTTAGGCCATGCGTTGATCTATCATTATCCCGGTTTTTATACCTATTTTTCTCGGGATAAGTTTACCTATAAAGGGAAAATATGCAGGAATCACAATCATTTAATGAGCCGTTATCCCGGCATGGACGGAATAAAAACCGGGTTTATCAATGCCTCAGGCTTTAATTTGGTTGCTTCCGCCATACAAGATAATCGCCGCGTGATTGGCGTGATTTTTGGAGGAAGATCTGCCGTATCGCGGGACAAGGCCATGGAAAAGCTTTTGGACGAGGCCTTTAATAAAATAAAAAGGCCAAAGCGAAAAGCGGACAGAAGGCGTGTATCCTATCTGCCCCTTCCCAGCAAAGTCGCGACAGCAGCGGTGGCGATGCGGCAGACCGAACCACCGGAACCGCCCGCGGTCAAGCAAAAGACAAATGACCAACGGTATCGTTTTTCGAATGAAACGGCTGAGGATAAAGACGGTAGCGTCGGCTGGGGAATTCAAGTCGGTGCCTTTGGAACGATCGAGGCCGCCCAATATTACCTGACAAACATTACACGGTTAATGGCGCCGCTTTTAGGGAAAGCCGAACCCAGCCTTCAAAAGGTCACCCTGACGGACGGAACCGCGCTCTATCGAACGCGGTTTATGGGGATCGACAAAAAAACAGCCCGCAATGCCTGTTCCTATATGGTTAAGCATGGGCAAAGCTGTTTGGTGGTCACGGGCCCGTAAGCCCCGTTTAGAGCAGCTCGTGATTAGGTTGGCGTCCTTAGACGACAAACTAAACGCGTGAATCTGCTCGGCGGCAAAGAGTTAGAGCCTTTGCCGACAATAGAAAGGGCGACAACCTTTTCAGAAAAAGGCTCTAGTCGTCGTACTGCAATAAAGAAGAAACCGGCACGTCCAACTGATTGCGTCCATGAAGGAAGGTCAGCTCAATAACGCAGGCGACGCGGGTCACATGCGCCCCCCTTTGTCTGGCCAATTGGATGGCGGCCTTGGTCGTTCCCCCGGTTGCAAGAAGATCATCAATGACCACGGCGCGTAACCCGCTTTTAAAGACGCCTTCCTGAATTTCCAAAACGTCGGTGCCATATTCAAGGCCATAGGAAATAGAGGCGGTCTTTCCAGGAAGCTTACCTTTCTTGCGGATCATGGCCATGCCGATGCCCAGATTAGCTGCGACGGGGCTGGCAATAAGAAAGCCTCTGGATTCGATCCCAAAAAGGATATCTGGTTTTTCTTCGCGGACAATATCGGAGACTTGGCGAATGGTTTCCTGCCATGCAGGACCATCGGCCAGAAGCGTTCCGATATCGTAAAAAAGTATGCCGGGCTTGGGAAAATCAGGGACGCCACGGATGTGGTCCTTCAAGTTGATGGTCATAAGAACGCTCTAGAGTAAAGGTTAACGGTGCGGAGGATACTAACGTATTCCTAACCATAATCGAACAAAAACAGCTCTTATTAATAATATCGCAAATTTTACGGAGGATAGTCTATGCTAAAGTAGAGTGTCCAAACCGGATCC
>JBFWLD010000187.1:0-4219 GCA_050252315.1 Bdellovibrionales bacterium | reverse complement strand
TGCCGTGGACATAGAGGGCAAAGATTTCTTTGACAATCTCGGCTTCTGCCTCGTTGATCGCCAGTTTCTTCTTGATGCGGCCTCGCGTTCCCGTCTGCCCTGCGTCGATGGTCTTGTATCCGAAGGGAGCTTTCGAGCCGTTAAAATATCCCTGACGCGCGTTTTCTTGCATCCCGCGCAAGGTGTGCTTAGCGTTTTCTTTGCTTTGATATTCATCGAACAGCATAATCATGCTGCGGTGCATATCGCCCGAAGGGTCGTCATTGGTCTGCTGGGTGATGGATTCCAGCTTGACGCCGTGTTTGCGGAGCCTGCGCTGGTAAATCGCGCCTTCAATATGATCGCGGAAGAAACGCGAGAAGCTATGCACGACAATCATTTGGAACGGGGATGTTCCTTTCATGGTGGCATCCGCCATCATGTCCTGAAACACAGGTCGTTTATCATCTGTCGCCGTTGCGCCGGGTTCGATATATTCTTTGACGATAACATGACCGTTACGCTCCGCCCATTGGCGCATTTGGCGCAACTGGTCTGGAATGGAAAGTTCGTTTTCTGCCTGTCGGCCTGTCGATACGCGGGCATAGATGGCTATTTGCATGGGCTTGTCTCCTTATTGGAAATACGCGCTGTAATCTCTTGCGCGGCGTTCTTTTCTTCTTCAAGGATGCGTTTTTCTTCAATCTCGACTTCGCTGAGAATCTCACCGATGTAAGCTAAAAGCAATTGCGTTTCTGTTGGACGCAATTTCAGCCCAGACTCATTCGGTTTAAATATTATGTCAATCAGAAATGTCTTTTCTCTCGATGGTTCTTTGTTCATGCTGCCTCCTGAAATTCTTTGACAAAAATGGATGGGATACGAATGGCTTTGCCGATGCGCATATGGCGCAGCGCGTTTGAATGGATCAGGTTGTAAATATGACTGGGTGATACGCCCCAGTAGGCGGCCAGTGATTGCACGGTGAAGTGCCGTGCAGGCATGGCGATGGGTTGTTCGTCCATGTTTCCTCCGATCTGTTAGCGTTGGGCTGGGGTTGTTGTGGACAAAGACGGCTGCACTGTTGTTGTCGGCGGCGTTGGTGTGCAGGTGACTTTGCTTTGCAGGTCTTTGAGATAATCGGCGGCGCGGCCTGCGTGAGCTGCGGCTGAGAAGATCAGCTTGCGATCATCTTTCAGAGCCTTGAGCCAGTGGCCGATATAGGCCGCGTGGTCTTCGCGCACGTCGGGCGTAATGCCGAGATCGGCACACAAAAAGGCCGAGCCTATTTCGGCAACGAGTTCTTCCTTTGCATAAGATTCATCGCCGAAGCTTCTTGGCGTTGTGCTATCGGTTGCAAAAGTCCGGTCAAGGCGGCTTTTGTACTTTGTCCAGTGCGTCAGCTCATGCGTCAGCGTGCCGTAATAGCTTTCAGGGTCTCTGAAAGCCTCGATGCGCGGCATGCGGATATAATCCTGTTTTTCAGCATAAAAGGCTCTGTCACCGCCATGGCGCAGGTCGGCTCCAGTGTTTCGGATGAACTGATCGACAAGATCAAGCCGTTCAGGTTTGGAAAGACTGCTCGCCTCTGGTTGAACCGTGAACCTTTCCGGCAGTCCTTCGATTTGCTCGGCATTAAAGACGCGATAACCCCGCAGGAAGGGAATGTCCTTTTCAATATCCTGTCCTGTCGTTTCGTCTGTTTCGGTTTTACTGAAGGTGCTGGCATAAACAACCGTGCAGGATTTCTCGCCCTTGCGGATGTACCCACCATATTCTTGCGCTTGCCGGAAGGTCATCCATGTGGGGCTTTGGTAGCCCTTGTCATAGGCCTCGCTCCACAAAAGCAGAATGTTCACACCGTTATAAGGCAGGCCGTTGTGACGGCGCGGGCGGACAATACGCCCGCTGGTATGGGCAGAGTTCCAAGGTTTCTGCCAAGGACGAACGCCCTTTTCGAGATCGGTGATGATCTTGTCTGTGACGTGGCTGTAGATGTTAAATTTGTTGGTCTGTTCCATGCATTTCTCCATAAAAAATCCCGCTCGGAAGGCGTTCCGGCGGGTGGGTTAAAAATAGCTCCTTACGGAGCGGGCTCGAGGTTTATTGTTGTTTGTCCATCATCTTCATGAGTTGCCGTCCGAGGACATAAAGGGCGGCTTGTGTTTTTGATAAAAAGAACAGTGTGGCTGTGTTTTCCTCCATGACGCGATAAACGCGGCGTTTGTGTTTTGATAAGGTAAATGATTTTGTTTTAATGCGGTTCGGTGGCATGTTCCTCCTTTGCTGTTCAGGGAATAAGTTCCGGCCAGAGCGCGAAGAAACGCTTTGGCCATAAATGACCCCAGACTTCCCAGTCGATGATGGCTTGCTCCGGCCAACGTTTTTTCTTGGGGTGCATGGGCTGCATCGGCGGAGGCGGCTCGGCCTTCTTTTGCGCTGGCCTGTAGGTCGTTGTGGGCAACACGGACTTGCTTTTGGTTTGAGGTGGCTTCCTGTCTGGAATCGATAATCGCGACCCAACCGAACTTGGTTTCGCCGCTCTCGTTTTGCCGCTTGTAGTCTTTTTGATCGCCTTGCCCCTTGGCTGTGGCCGCTTGAGGCCAAGCCGCTCTTCCATCTCGCGGGCGACTTGCTTTGACTTTTTCCAGTGATGCCCCGGCCAGACGGTCTTGCCCGTGACAAGGCTCAAGCGGTTCCAGATAACGTGAAAGTGTTGCCGCCCGTCCTTGACGTGTTCGACGATCACGCGCTGGTGATGGAACATCTTGTAGCCGTAAACCTCTTCACACCTGTCAGCGATAGCTTGCACCTGCTTGTCAGTCAGATGCTCGCCCTTCATCGGATTGATACTGATATGGTGAAGAGGCTTTTTGACCTTGGTCGGGCAAGCGATCACCCACATATTGTGAAAGGCATCGTCGAGGTTCTTGGCCTGAGGATCGCTCAGTTCGACAAGGCGCGTTTTCTCGTTCTCGCCAATCTCCTTCATATAGTGTGCCGCCGAGAGATAGCCACCGCGTATGGTTGATTTGATAATCATTCATAACGCTTCCTTTCTGCCATGGCGCGGCGCACGGCGTTGTGAGCGGCAACAAGCGAGTCAAAGAGCTCCGCCAGCATGCCTTCGCCTTGCTGGGACTCCCCGCGCGTGTTGAGGTGTTTGGCGATCTGGTTAAGATTGCTTCCCTGCTTGCCAAGCTCGCGGCTCAATTCGTGAAGGAGCTTTTGCCGCTCCGGATCAACGGTCGAGACATAGACATCCCCCAAGACCGAAACGCGGATATATTCGCTCAACGACAGGCGTGCCGTTTTGGCTTTGCGTTGAACTGAAGTTTTTTCCTCGTCAGAGAACCTTGCCATCAGACGATGAGGCCTTTCTCTTCCGAGCTTTAGCTCGCACGGCTTTGGTCTGACCACTGGTGGTCTGACCGAAGGCGCAACTTGCGCGAAGCTTTTAGCCTTTTTGTCTGACAAAATGTCTGACCGTTCTTGCGTCTCGCCGCTTTGCGGCGGGGCTGGATTTTTAAGGCTGTCGTAAAGACCCAATGGACGACACACGGCGCGGGCTGTGTGGCGGAACAGAGGGGTGATGGGTGTGCGGTTGTCTGTGTCTGAGGACATAGGAAGCCTCCTTTATGGGCAAAAAGAAACCCCCAGTCTGGCCGGACTGGGGGTCGGTAATGTTCACTCTTAAAATGATTGACCGAGTATAAAACGGGTTGGGGTTATCCTTTCTTTGGTTGGCACAGCTCGGATGCTGCCATCCCCCATTCTTGCGCCAAGCGGCCAAGGCCTTTGCGTAAAAGGTCTAGCTCCTGCGGGCTGGCTGCCGGTTGGTCATAGGCGCATACGTCAATCACAACGCCAAGCACATCGGTGGTGAGAACGGCATAGGCTTGTTCGACACAAGCAAGGGCACGGCGCAAACGATCCGGCAGGCAAAGCCGTGCAGGACTATCAATCCGGCTGGCACGCACCGAACAGGCGGCTCCGCCCGATACGGCACAGTGATAGGCTTTCCAGAACCGGATGCCCGCCTCATATTGGGCATAGCCGATCAGCTTCATCTCGCAATAGCGGTCAAGCGGGCTCGACCAGCGGGCGCGATACCGCAACGTGGAAGGCTTTCTCTTGTCGTGGCTTTTAATAAGTTCACGGCGCAACCCGCCGCTGTGCTGAAACCGTTCGGGACATGGAGACTGCCCCGTCCTGACCTTGTGGGTCGTTCTTTTGAGGG
>JBFWLD010000186.1:0-4235 GCA_050252315.1 Bdellovibrionales bacterium | reverse complement strand
CCCGCCTCTAGTGCGGGGCAGGCTCCAGCCGGAATCCAGTGCCGCTTGTCAGCCCCTCTTGTGCCTCCCCTTTTTTCAATAGGGTCACACGACGTAGATGCCAACAATAAAAAATCATGAATAGGCACTAAGACTATTGCCTATTTTTCTAAAAAGGAAAAGAAGAATACGAACAGCCCGATAAAGTTCCTTGAGCGGGTCACAAGCAAAAGCACCAGCCTCAACCTTTCTTCCTACATCTTCCTACACCCCACCCCTTGTGCAATCCCACCACCCCCAACGTTTCGTCCCAAACCCCGCCTTTTGTGCAGGCCCACCACCCGCCCCTTGCGGGAGGGTCGAAAATGCCTTGGCATTTTCGGGGAGGGGTCCTCTCGCCCAAACGCCTAAAAACCATCTTCCTCGCCTAACGCGTATCCACGATCTGCTCTAGGACCGTCACACCAGCCGCCGCCTTCACGAAGATAAACTCCGGCTGGCCTCCGATTTTGTTTTCCCACAATCCCTTTATTTTGACACGCCCTAGATAAACCTATGAAAACAAATCACCCACCGACCAACCCTTGAGCCGCGCGCCCCAAAGATTCATAAAGGCCCAAACTCCATATCCCGAATAAATAAGCGCCACAGATAAAAACCCCGTCCCGCTGCATCAAACCGATCGACAAAAGAATAATGCCGATGGTCGGCGGAATATTAATAAAGGGAATGGGAATAGCGACCATAAAGGCCAAAACCAAGGCGGCGACGGAATGGAATCGAATGATGCTTGGATAAGTCAAATAAAGAAGACGCGGCTTAATGGCCGGTTCGATTTTCTCAAGCGCTGAAGCCGCAATATGCAACCCCTTGCGCAAAACAGAGCCTTTCAACGGATGCTGGCACACATAAGCGGGAAAGACAGGGGCCTGCAATCCCAGCAACATTTGTACGGCCATGATCACCATGGGAATGCCAAAAACGATGGAAAGGCCGGGCAGCATAAAAATGGCGATATTCAAAAGGCCGAGGACAAGGATAAAAAAAACAAACCCATGCACGCCCAAAAGAGGCAAAAACTGACCGACGGTCATGTCTTCTTCCTCAGGAAGATTCGCCTCAAGGTGACGCACTAAGGCCGAAGCCGTGCTACCATGTTTAGGAAAAGGACTGTCGGAAGAAGGTTCCGCGTCCCCCATATCAACCGGCCTTTTTCTTGGTCAGCTTAGGAAGATCGGCAATGATGCGATCCAAAAGAGCAACGGCCTCAGGTTGACTGGCCATATTCTTAAGCTTGCCCTTGGCTTCGATCAAAACTTCATCGACGACAAAAGCCCGGACTTCCTCGATCGCCTCTTCCTGAGCCAGCTTAACGCGGGCCAGAAAAAGCTGTTCGTGACGTTCCAGCGAAGCCTTCAAGTCAGCCTCAGCCTGCATACGCAAACGCGAAGCGTCGCGGCGCGCATCTTCAATAATGGTTTCAGCTTCCTTGGCGGCATCTTGCTGACGACTTTTATACAAAGCCAACGTCGCCTGCGCTTCGGTATGAAGCCGCTTGGCTTCATCAAGATCGCTACGAACTTTGGCAATCTCGCCATCCAACCAACCAAGGATCGGCGCGCGAATTTTCCAAACCGCAAGAAGCAGAAAAAGCACACACGCAACAGCGTACCAGAAAAGTGTATCGTTTAGGATCGAGGTTTCATGCATTATTTTCTAGCCCCGCTAGTCTTGGGTTCAATACCGGACTGCATAACCTTGGCAACGACCTCACTCACGAGATCGTTGACGAAATTTTGCGTATCACGCATCGCGTCTTGTTTGGCCGTCGCTAAATTTTCCTGCGCGACAACCATGCGGTGATGAAGCTCCTGATTCTGACGGTCCTGTTCCTCGGCAGCTTCAGCAGTCGCCTGAGCCACAATATTACCGACGGTATCCTGCGCCTTACGGCGAGCCTCATGCAAAGATTCTTCATAAGCCTTCACGACGACCTGAGCCTCTTCGCTGGCCTGCCGAGCGGATTCAAGATCGGCATCAAGGATGGAGCGCCGTTTGGCAATCGTCTCTTGCACGCGCGGCATAGCAATCTTGCCCATCAGGATATAGAGCAAAACGAACAAAACCACGGTCCAAAAAAGAACGCCTGGATAGAGGGTCAGATCGAGCTGAGGCAACGTCTTGGACCCGCCCCCGTGCTCTGCGCCATGAGCCGAGGCTTCGGCAACGCCGGGGACCGCCTCTTGGACGACCTCGTGCGCTTCCTGAGCCCAAGCAGGCAGAACATAAAAAAGGGTGGCAGCCAAAGCTGATAGCGAAATGCCGACTCTCTTCATGGTGCGTTCTTTTCTATCCATAGGCTTTTTCTATCCATTAGGTTGACTCGTGACGCGACCCGACATCCCTTCCACAGGAGAAACGCGCAGCCTCGTCGGGCGCAAAGCCCAAGAGGCCGACCGACTTCAAAGCGAGTCGGCCAGCCCTTACGCCATAGACTTAGACGGCAAAGATCAACAAAGCCGCGACAACGAAGCTCATCAGCAAGACGAGTTCGGTACCGGCAAAGCCGATAAAGCCGACCATACGAAGTTTGCTGTCAGCCGCAGGATTACGGGCAATCGCGGTCATCCAAGCTTGGAAGACGTTGGAAATACCGTAACCGGCACCGATAGCGCCACCAAGCATCGTGATACCGACACCGATAAACTTCAAAGCTGAATCTTCCATAAGAAACTCCTTTTTTTACTCGTTTGGTTTGGGGTTAAACTCTCAGTTACCTACCGTGGGCTCTTAGTGCATTTCAAGAGCATCGCGCAGATAAACCGAACTCAGGATCGTGAAAATGTAGGCTTGCAAAAGGGCGACAAAGACCTCAAAGCCGACAATAGCCACGTTCAAAATCAAAGGCAACACGCCGATAGAAGCGACCCAGCCGGAGGTTGCAATCGCGGCGGTCATCCCGGCAAAAACTTTAAGCAGGATATGCCCGGCCAGCATGTTGGCAAAAAGACGAAGAGAAAGGCTGAAAGCGCGGATAAAGAAGGAAATCATCTCGATCGGGAAAATGAACGGTGCCAAAAAGCCCGGCACGCCCGACGGCAAGAAGATGTGGAAAAAGTGCAGCCCGTGCTTGTAAAAACCGACCACGATGACGATCAGCAACACCGTCGCAGCCAACAGCAAATTGGCGACGAATTGGCTGGTAATCGTATAAAGGCCGGGCACGAGGCCCAACACATTGCCCATCATAATGAACATGAAAAGCGTAAAGATAAAAGGCAGGAAAGGCTTGGCCTTGGGCCCGGCAGCCTCCAGCAACGAATCTTCAATGGCGCGATAAAAAGTCTCGGCCAGTACTTGCCAACGGGTCGGGACCACGTTGCGCTTGCGGGTCGGCAAAAGGATCATCAAAAAGGCCAAGGCAATAACGATGATCGAGGTAAAGGCATAATTCGTGAACGTAATCGCATGCCCTCCCAAATCGAACAGAGGGGCGCTAATCAGGTCATGAACTTCGAACTGTTCAATCGGTGAATGTATTGCCATTGCCGTTTGTTCCTTCCACTTTCGATGACGCGCCGCCTTCGTCTTTGCGACCAAGCGCGCGGATCAACACCCAAAAACCGGCGACGAACCCGATACTCATCGTCCCAATCATAAACCATGGCGCCGTAGCCAAATGACGATCGACCAACCAGCCGAAAAACGCCATCCCCATAATCAGCGTCACAAAATCCGAACCTAACTTCACGGCCCGAACAATACCGCGTCCTGACGGCCCGGTCGGGCCGCTTTGTCGCTCTTTCGGCTCAGCCGACGAAGCCTTTTGAGCTTCCCCGATCCGCTTGGAAAGAGCGTCCAGCTCATGGCGATCTGCATCGCTGACCATAGCTTTAGCACCTTTCAAGAAAAGAGGCGATTCCGCGCGCAAAGTAAGTGGCTCCGGCGGCTGAGTCAAGATAGGAAAAACGACAGAAGAAAACGCCTAGAAATCAGGGATCTCAAAGCCCCTTTCGGGCAGACCCCTAAAACACACCATCCCCGAAAACACAAGGGACGATTCCCCGACCATCGCATACCCGAACACCCTTGCCGAGAAGGCAAAGGCCAAAAACGAAAGATCGCAACCGTAGGGGGCCTGCCCGACCCTCTCAGAATATCCCATCTCAGAAGCCCACCCATCTCAGTAAAGGCAAGCCCCCCAAAAAAAACGTTCTCCTCAACTCTGTTGAAGAAACGCCAGCACCATCCACCTT
>JBFWLD010000185.1:0-4256 GCA_050252315.1 Bdellovibrionales bacterium | reverse complement strand
GCGCCTTTTTGCTGAACATTAAAAAGGCCTTCGACGCGGAAGGAATCGACATCCCGTTCCCGATCATCACCTACATCAATAAATCGGAGCCGGAGGCTCTTCCCATTCTGCCTCAACCCTCAAAGGCTTAAGTCTGTCGCCTTTTTTCGGGTCCAATGTCCGACGACTCTTCGCCCAACGGAAAGAGCGAAAGCACCGCTATAAAGCGCTATTTTAGCACCGTACCGTGCGACAGGATGTAGTCGAAGAATTTTGCTAAATTTCCGATCGAAATACTGGATGAATTCGTCACGCGCCAATCTTGCGTACGGGGTTCGACGGTATAAGGCGTCTTTAAGGTGAGTAAATTCTCTAAGGATAAAAGCATCACGACAATCGCGGCGATAATTACACGTCCCGAAAAGAGCGATCAGGGTTTTAGAGGGCTGTTCCGTAAAGCTAAGCTTAATTTTTGCGAAAGGCTTTGCCTCGACGCCATTTATAATCAGTTTTGATAGTTCCCAGCCGTCAGCTTCTTCTGGGAACATAACGGCAGGCAACCGAATACTGCGCCGCCTTTCATTGCGCGGGGAAAGTCGAAATTTCACACATTTAGTGTTAGGCTCAAGCGCGTCGCGATTTTCCGTTTTTGTTAAACAGACGCTAACATTAATACGCTCCCCCGCAGCGGCGGATCCCACTTTTGGAAGCCTGTTTTCTGTTAAAACACATCTCACCACCGGACGATAACCGTTTTTCGTCGGCTTCAGATAAGCCCGGAGTTGGGTCAGCTCAAGGGATGTCCCATGAAATCTTCTGAATTGTTGCGTATGGGTGATGCCTAAATCCAACACGTTATTAAAACACTTCATGAATAGGGGCGGAATAATAAGGGCCGGACATATAATAATATGGTCGGAGAGAGAGGATTCGAACCTCCGGCCCCTGCCTCCCGAAGGCAGTGCTCTACCAGGCTGAGCTACTCTCCGAAGCGTGAATGCCAGCGATCCAGCGTTATACCCGCAAGTCGGCGCGGACGCAATGGCGAAATCGGCTTAAAATTGCCTGTTAACCGTAAAATCGACGACGTCGAGAAGGGCGGATTTATAGGCGCTGTCCTTAAAAAGACCAAGGGAATCGCGGGCGATCGCGCCATAATGGCGCGCGCGGTCCATACAGTCGCGCAAGGCCCCGTGGCGGCGCAGAATATCCTGCGCAAAGGCCAAATCTCCCTCCTGCTGGTTTTGTTCATTAATCGTGCGGTGCCAAAAGGCCCGTTCGGCTTCATTCCCGCGGTGCATGGCCAAAATGACGGGAAGGGTCATTTTCCCCTCATAAAAATCATCGCCGACGGTTTTGCCCAGCCGTTCCTGACTGGCGGCATAATCCAACACATCGTCGGTAATCTGGAAGGCGATTCCGAGATTGAGGCCAAAGGTGCGCAAAGCTTCTTCCTCAGCAGCAGGCCGTCCGGCAATGACCGCCCCCACGCGGCAGGCCGCAGCGAAAAGCTCGGCTGTTTTGGCGCGGACGATTTCCAGATAGGCTTGTTCGCTGGTTGTGCAATCATTTTGGGCGGTAAGCTGTAAAACCTCGCCCTCGGAAATTACGGCGGACGCGTTGGACAGGATGCGCAAAACGTCAATCGACCCGTCCTCGACCATCAGTTGAAAGGAGCGGCTGAACAGAAAATCCCCGACAAGAATGCTGGGTTGATTGCCGAAAAGCATGTGGGCGGACGGCAAGCCTCGGCGTAACTCGCTGGAATCGACGACATCGTCATGCAGCAAGGTTGCGGTATGAATAAACTCGATCGCGGCGGCCAGCTTGCGGTGCCGTTCACCGGCATAGCCGCACAGCCGCGTGCAGGCCAGCGCCAGCACAGGCCGCAGCCTTTTGCCGCCGGACGCAATAATATGCGCTGCCAGTTGCGGGATCAGCGGCACATGACTTTCCATGCGCTGAAGGATAAGCTGGTTAACGGCGGCCAGATCGTCGCTGACGAGTTCCGTTAAAGCCTCCAACCCGGTTAACCCGGCGGGCGAGGGGTCCTGTTTTTTGAGAAGAGGGATAATCGTAGCCATCTTTCCGCTCGTTAAAGAAAGGATAGGCGATTATACTCTGTCGATCGGGTTTGGCTAAACAAAATAAGAGTATGCAGACAACATTGGATAAACTGCTCGGCGGGCGTTTCGAGGTCGAACAACCGGCCAAAGGCTACCGCATCGCCGTGGATACGCTTTTGCTCGCGGCGGCCATACAGGCGCAGGAAGCCCAAAGGGCGATCGAATTCGGTTGCGGCGTCGGCGGTGTAATGCTGGCTCTGGCCACGCGCGTGCCGGGCCTGTCGCTTACGGGCCTTGAGCTGCAACTCGACATGGCGGCCCTGTGTCGCACCAACATTGAAAGAAACCATTTTCAGGATCGCTTGTCGGTAGAGCAGGCGGACGTGGCCTCGTTGCCGGAAGGTTTTTTCAACGCCTTCGATCATGTGGCGATGAACCCACCTTATCACGATCATAAGACGCATAGCCTTTCGGCTAACCGAACCAAACGGCTGGCCCATGCCGAAACCGACGCGGCGGACCTGTCCGTATGGATCGAACAAGGCGCCAAGGTTTTAAAAGAAAACGGCAGCCTTTGGATGATTCACCGCGCGGATCGGATGGAAGAAATCCTCGACAACCTTTCCAAATTTTTCACGCAAATCGACATCAAGCCGATCCTTGCGCGCGATGGGGTAGCGCCGAAAAGGATCGTCGTGCACGCTAAGAAAAACGTCCTGCGCCAAACCACGACCCTGCCGCCTTTTATCCTTTATGGAGAAGACAACCGCTACAACGAGGCGGCGGAAGCCGTGTTGCGGCACGCGCAAGCCCTTCCGTTTTAGAGCAGATCGTGATTAGGTTGGCGTCCTTAGAAAGCGCGACAACCTTTTCAAAAAAGGCTCTAAGAGCGAACGCCCTGCATTTCGAGCATCAAGGTAATCGAAGGACCGAACCGTCCGGGCATGTCGGGTTCGTCCCCCATCCCGAAATCGGCCCGCTTAAACGAGCCTTTCAGCGAAAGCCCCATTTTATCGTCTTCAACCTGATTGAGCGTAGCCTCGAAAACAGCAGGCTTCTTTTGCCCGTGAACACCCAGCGTACCTTTGATTTGCGCCTTCCCGTCTTTAAAAGTAACAGGCGCACTCGCGATAAAAGAAATTTCGCGAAATTCGGACGGCGCGAACAAATCGGTCAGATCGTTTTGGACATCCCGATGAGGGACGGTCATGCTGGCGACTTCGACCGCGAGCTTCAGTTTGCGCAAGGTCTTGCTCGAAGGGTCGAAGGAAAATAACCCCGTGGCATTTTGAAACAGACCGATGACATTGGCATAGCCAAGATTCATGACCTGAAACGCAGCATTAAATTGTTCGGGCGGCACATAATAACCGGCTTCCTTCGCCGTCGCAGGCACCCCACCGAAAAGCAGGCTGAGCAAAAGAACCGCACTAAACTTAAAAAGACTTTTCATCAGGCGGCTCCTTTATTTGTATTTGCTTGAACGTTATTGCCAAAACCCCGGAACGAAAGCCCATCCAAAGGAGCGCTGTTCCCAGCGATCCGGAGTCCACGAAGCGGTCGGGTCCGGACGATTGATAAAATGCCCCGGCACCCAAGTAAAGGTGAGCCCGTCATAGTCCCAGTATCCCGTGCGCCAAACCTGATACATGGGGTAAGACGAACGCGGTGGGATTTCAAAAGGAGTCTGCGGTGGGGCCGAAGGCGAAAGCCGGACATAAGGGAAAACCCGATCGGCGTCATCTGAATGGTGACCGCACCCGGCCAAAGCCACTAACAAAATCCCCAAGCAAAGGGTTCGTTGGGGTAAAATCTTCATGGTCTGCACTCCGTGTTCAATATTTCAGTCGTATCCCAAGCATCGGATTCTAAAATGAAAGAAGTAGTTACCTTTAAGTCTATCCAAAGAGCCAGACCCACTCACCCTCCAGTTGGATCCCATCCCTCACTAAAAGAGCCAAGCCCACTCACCCTCCAGTTGGATCCCATCCCCCACCAAAAGAGCCAAGCCTAATCACCCACCCCTTGCGGGAGGGTCGAAAACGCTTTAGCGTTTTCGGGGAGGGGTCCCTTCACACCTACAGCAAACGTTTTCCTTTCCGCCCCTATAAAATAGTGACGCGGAAATCTTCAATCACGAGGTTGGCAAGAATTTTCTCAGCCATTTCCTTGGCGGCTTGCGTTGCCTTGTCGGGATCGGTTTCCTGCGTG
>JBFWLD010000184.1:0-4260 GCA_050252315.1 Bdellovibrionales bacterium | reverse complement strand
GGCATATCCGACAAAGTCAAAATGTCCACCTTTGGAGTTGGCGAATGCGGCATGCTTGCCCTTCGGCATCCGTCAACATGCTGGACGGCGCTTTTTCATATCGACTATAGCACGCACCCAGACCAGATTGCCGCGGCAATAGCAGCCTACGAACGCGCACACCCGAACGCCGTGTTAACAGCTTCGCTTTACGGATTAAAAACGCAAAACACCCCATCAAACGCAAGCAAAGCGCGCAATAACCTTATTCATATTTTAGAATTTATGTATCCACGCAAGATAGATTTAACGGATGCGGACATCCTCAGCCCATCCGGAGCGTCGAGTTTTACCATTAATCCAAAAACAGGCAAACTAACCGAATCCATTGGATTAAAAAATCTAACGAACACAAGCCTCAAACTCGCGCTTCTATATTTA
Source organism: Bdellovibrionales bacterium (assembly GCA_050252315.1). Lineage (GTDB taxonomy): Bacteria > Pseudomonadota > Alphaproteobacteria > UBA9219 > UBA9219 > UBA8914. The sequence goes on along the minus strand of JBFWLD010000184.1, from coordinate 3,840 downwards.
GGTACGCAAAGCAACGAGTTATCCTTGGCCTTTGATCTAACCTCATCGCAAGAAGTCCAACCTATTGGGTACAGCAGCACCGCCATTCAAAAAATGGTTCACATCGATCAAAAATATACGCTGGAAGGACGTTTCAAAAAAAACATGGCGATCGACGGATCAGAGAAAGCCGCCCTTATGTATGAGATTCATATCCAAAGAGCGCTGACCGCAAACCGGGAGGCCTCACTGAACATGATGAAACAATTGAACCACCAACTGACAGGAAACAGCCACTATTCAAATCCAATCTTCTACAACACCTTGGTTCAACTGGTCCATATGGGGAGCAAATATGTGGGAGAGGGGGCAGAAAACGCCAACGAGCAAAAAGTAAACCATATGGCCTCCGTCGTACGAAGCAGCCCGAATGCCAAAAAAATTATTTCCTATCTCGGAAAATATATAACTTGAAATAGAAATTTGCATTTTGCCTAACTTTTCATTAGAATGTTTCTACTTTTGTCACCGGAAGGAGTAAAGAAAGGTTCCCTTTTCTTAGACGCTTCGGAAATATGATGTGGGGCGATGCCTCCAAAAAGGCAACAAAACGCGAGTCTCCCACGCAAAGTGCAAGCGCTCTGAACCACGGCATTTTCTTTATGCTTTTCGCCCCGATCGGGTTGGTCGTCCCCCTGATTCCGCAGAGCACGCCGCGCCTACGCGGGCCGGATCACGACCTTCACCTGTAGATCACACGCCGGTTTCGCTTCCCAACCATGCCCCCTTATGCTATATTAAGCATATCTTAAGGATCATTCTTGAGAGGAGGCGAAGACCATGACAAACTTGATGAGAACCGTACGCGGTCGGAACATAAGTAAAATAAGAAACTATCGCAGCCACACACAACCCCAAAACCGTGGCACAACGAGAGACGAAGCCGTATCGGAAAACAACGTGTACTCAACACCGTGGGAATTGCAACGAAAGGGAAGAGGCTTTCGGCAATGGAAGGCTATCAACCGCAATCGCCCGACTCCCGGACTCACCCCCGGCCCACATATAAGGTGGGGACGTCAACAACGACCGGGGGGTAAACCCAGACGCGCTTCGGTGCATATGCCGGTTGGCATGCGCCCACAACTGAATGCCGCATGACCGCATAAATCAGGGCGGCCAACGAATGAACCGCCCTGATATAACCGAATAAAAAGCACCGTCACCCGCTCGCAAAACGGGATTCAGCATAATCTGGCGATGGAATCTCTACCTTTTTAAATCCTGCAAAATCAGCAAAGACGAACGCCCCTTATTCAGCCGGGCGCGATAGAATTGTAAATTCTCGATAATCCTCTGAACATAGTTACGCGTTTCATAAATCGGGATCAGCTCGATCCAGTCGATCGCGTCCACCTGCGCCGAACGAGGATCGCCGAACATCTCGACCCACTGGCGCGCGCGACGCGGCCCGGCATTATATCCGGCAAGGGCCAGAATGTAGGAGCCGTCAAAATTGTCGATCTGCTTTTGAATAAAATAGGTCCCCAGCTTGACATTATAATTGGGGTCGATCAGCCGGTCCGAGCGATAGGTCATCCCAAGCTTCTTAGCCACGTCACGAGCCGTACCTGGCATAAGCTGCATCAAGCCGCGAGCGCCGACAGGACTGCCTGCATCGGCTTTAAACTGGCTCTCCTGCCGGATTAAGGCGTGGGTCAACGCAAGCTCGGGAGGGGTAGGGATGCGCAAATCCAAAATAGGATAGGCCCCGCCGGTCAGAATAATATTCTTCTTGTTCGCCGCCTTGGCAACGCTGACGGCCCAATCCGGACGCTGCAAGCGATACGCCAACTCCAACAGCAACGCAAAGTCCACGCGTTGCTGGCAATTATCCGCGACCGCACGAAGAAACGATCGAGCCCGTTCATTTTGCCCGATCCGATAAAGCTGGGGGATAGCCCGCACGGTATCGCGCCCCATGAAAACTTTGCGGATCGCCTCAGGAATAGGGGGCTCGCTTTTGGCGAGGATCACGGGCGAAGCCTCCAGCTTGGCAATGGCCAACTGCCCATAGAAAGTCGTGTTGATAACGGCAGCCTCTTCATAGGCCTGCCGCGCATCATTCATCTGGCCGACGCTTTCATAAGTCCGTCCAATCCAGTAAAACCCACGAGCACGGGAAATCGGCGATCCGGCCTCGGCCAAAATGCGGCCAAAATGCCGATGCGCCAAATCGGGCCGCTTTAAAAACCGCAACGCCAGCCATCCGGCAATAAACTCGGCCTGCACATAGTCGAACCCGCCCTCAAGCTTGCTGGACGAAACCAAACGATAGGCCAGCTTATAGTCCCTTTTCTCAATCAAACGGCGGATCAGAATGTTCGTCTCGTCCCACCACAGATCGGCGTGCCCCAAATGAACCGGCTGGTTCAAAAGAAGCTCGATCGCGCCATCGTCATCGTCTTTCATACGACGCCAACGCACGCGTTCATACATCAACCCGGCATCGCGCATAAGGGTTGCCGGGACACGCGCCACGGCTGAATCCACGCCGCCTTTCCCGGCGGCCAAAGCCAGCCGAGCCTCCCCCAGCGCACGATGTCCCTGATCCATATAAACATACATGGCGCGCGCGCCTTTTTCATTGTGATCCCAAAGCAGACGATCGAGCCGTGCTACATCCTCGCGCTTACGCAGGATCGGCGCATAGCGCGACCGGAAGGCCACCAAATCGTCGGCGCTGAAATTCCGGTCGATCCATTCGGCGCGGATAAGCTGCGCCGCGCGTTGACTTTGCCCCCTCCCTTCCAGCGCATCCATAAACCGGTAAAACCCGACCAGCGTCAGGGGAGGGTGCGCGGTAAACCAATTGACAACCTGCTCGTCCGACGCACCAGAAGGCATTTTATGCTCCGCCGCCAAAGCAATGGCGCGCAGGCCGGGCCAGTCCGGATTGTCGGCGACAAAAGCGGCCAGTTCGTCAAAGCTGAAATCATTATCGGCAACGCTCATCAGCTCGCCGCGCAGCACCTTGTTCAAAACGACATTACTGCCCTGAAACATAATGGTCCGGGCCCGATAGTAGCTTTTGGAATCCAAGGCAGCAAAAGCCTCACGATACAGGGCGTCCCCCTGAGCCCCACGAGCAAAGGCAGGGGCCACTCCGCCCCAAACAAGGGCAAAAGCGAGAAAAAAACGAAGAAAAAAGGACATGCCGCAGACAAAAAAAGAGGAGGAATCACCAAAAAGAGTAGAACACCAACCCTATCCCCATTGCAAGCAGGCTCGCAGAAGGCTATTTGTCTTTGTATGTCAAAGGATAAAGCAACAGACCGCCTGAAGGCGCAACGTTTCACCGCCCTTAACCGCAAGGCGCGGCATGAGTACACGATTGTCGAAACCGTGGAGGCCGGGATCGTGCTGACCGGCACGGAAGTCAAATCCCTGCGAAAAGGCCAAGCCAGCATCCAAGAATCTTTTGCCGGAGGCAAAGAAGGCGGCATCTATCTGTTCAACGCCTATATCGCCGAATACCCGCAGGCAGGCCCACATCTGCAACATGAAACGCACCGCCCCCGCGCCTTGTTGTTGCACAAAAGGGAAAAAAACAAACTTCTCGGCGCGGTAAAAAAGGAAGGACTTACCATCGTACCCTTGGCGCTTTACTTCAATAAACGCGGCCTTGCCAAAGTCGAACTTGGCCTTGCCAAAGGCAAACATAAAGCGGATAATAGGGAAGCGATGAAAACGCGTGATTGGCAGCGCGACAAAGCGCGTATCTTACGGGAGAAAAACCGGTAAAAACCTAAGGAAAGGGAAAAGATCATGAAACTGACTTGGCTCGGACATTCCTGCATG
>JBFWLD010000183.1:0-4272 GCA_050252315.1 Bdellovibrionales bacterium | reverse complement strand
AACACCCCCCACCCTAAAACAAAAACCAACCCCACAAAAAAAAGGGGGGGGGGGATACCAATCCCCCTTCCCCACACAACATTGTCACCACCTCTGTTGAAAAAAAACCAAACCATCCACCTTAAGCACCGCCCCCACCTTAAGCACCTCGCCTTCAACGTCTTTCTGCAAAACTTTTCCCCCGACCGTCATCGCGAAGGCAAAATAAAAACACCGTCATCCCGTTGTAAAACGGGATCCAGGCCCGATCCCAAAACGTTTATCGCAAGCTGCAAATTGTATGCACACCCCAGTCCTCCCCTCCATACAACCCACACCATTCCATTGAAAAATCTAACGCCTGTCATCGTTGATGGACCTATAGCTGTTTCATTCTTAAGTGAAATGACTATAACTCCAACCGTATCGTTACTCCATCCGTGTTGTCATTCCGTGGCGCGCCTTTAGGCGCGAACAGGAATCCCATTTTCTTTCTTCTTTGTTTTTTTTGATGGTTTTTATCTTTCGAGTTGACCGGATTTATTCTCCCGAATCCTGCCCTTTGTGCAGGCCCAGACACCATCCACCTCCCCCCTGCCTTTGCTAAAGCTTCAGAGGGTCGGGCTCTCTTTTGTCTGAGATAGCCTTGGCATTGGCCGAAAGGGTCAAAAATGTCGAGGCATTTTCGGGGGAGGCTCCCAAACACCGTCCCTTCCGGAAAAGGTGGGGTCTTCTGCCCGATCTGCTCTATTTCGCAGCCAAAACCCGCTTCCAAACCTTCTTGGCGTGTCGCGTGTAAAACTTCAAATCAAAACACGCCTTCAACTCCTTAGCCGGAACCAGTTTAGTCACGTTGGGGTCCGACATAATCTTTTCTTCAAACCGCGCAGGCTTACCTTCCTGAATCGCATACCAAACTTCCATGGCATTGGATTGCACCAGACGATAAGCATCCTCGCGGCTCATTCCGGCCTGCGTCAGCGCTAACAACACACGTTGAGAGAAATAAAGCCCTCCCAAAGATTCCAAATTAGCGCGAACCCGTTCCTTATACACGACCATCCCTTTAATCAGGCCTGCCAAGCGCATCAACGCGAAATCCAAAGTGATCGTGGCATCCGGCGCAAAAACGCGCTCGACGGAAGAGTGCGAAATGTCACGTTCATGCCAAAGTGCAACATTTTCCATCGCAGGCGTCACCGCAGCTCGTACGACACGCGCCAGTCCGGTCAGGTTCTCGGCCAAAATCGGATTGCGCTTATGTGGCATGGCGCTGGAGCCTTTTTGCCCCTTGGCAAACGGTTCCTCAGCCTCGCGAACTTCGCTACGCTGTAAATGACGCATCTCAATGGCAAAATTTTCAATGGTGCTGGCCACCACGCCGAGCGTCGCAAAAAACATGGCGTGACGATCGCGTGGAATGATTTGCGTTGAAATAGGCTCTATTTTCAATCCCATAGCCTTAGCAACATGGGCTTCCACAGCCGGATCAATCGTCGCAAAACTGCCGACAGGACCGGAAATGGCACACGTCGCAATTTCGTCCCTTGCAAGGATCATTCGCTTTTTTGCCCGAGCAAAAGCCGCATAATGGCTGGCCAATTTAATACCAAAGCTCGTCGGTTCCGCATGAATGCCATGGCTGCGGCCAATGGTAATCAGGTCCAGATTTTCTTCGACGCGTTCCTTCAACTCATCCAAAACCTTGCCGATCCCCTCAATAATAAGGTCGGCGGCCTGCTTGAGCTGAACGGAAAGCGTGGTATCCAAAATATCGCTGGAGGTCATGCCCTGATGGACAAAACGCGCATCCGGGCCGATCGAAGCCGCCAAATCGGTCAAAAAGGCCAGCACGTCGTGGCGCGTCGTCTTTTCAATCTCGTCGATACGGGCAATATCCCATTTGCCCTTTTTCCAGACGGCTTTGGCAGAAGATTTAGGAATCACTCCCAGTTCGGCTTGTGCATCACAGGCGTGCGCTTCGATTTCAAACCAAATACGAAAACGATTTTCGGGCTCCCAAATGCGTGCCATTTCCGCACGCGAATAACGTGGAATCATAACTTATCCGTCTGTTAAAAGGTCAAAATTGCATCAATCGTCTTGCTCAAGCACAGCCCCGGCACACAGAGCGCCGCCGCTTGCCAAAGGCATACGCCCAGAACATTTGGTTATTTCCCACCCGCGCGTACGCATACACTCGGCGACGACCAAGCTCGGCTGTTGCACGCATATATCGGACCCATCCTTGGTGCGAATAATGCTGGTTTCAATATAGCGCTGCTTATCGGGCTGGAACTTAACCAAATCGGGCTGAGGCACATTAGCTGGATAAATGCCGCAATTGCATTGACTTAAGTCGAAATCCAACTTCATCTGCGCCTTTTCCATCGGCATCAGCGTGTTGGGCTCGCTGATCGGACGCCAAAACTCGGCGGCGGTCGTAGGACCGCACGCGGCAAGAGCCAAAACAGCAAGAAGACCAAAAGATGAACGGCGCATGAGTAAGACTCCCTGATTGATTTCGGCCTAATATTGGCTAATTTGCCTGAAATCGCAAGAGGAAGCTTAGTTTCAAACCCTTAACTTAACCTTTACATAAAACCCATGATTATTTTGTGCATTGAGGGTTAAAGGCTTTGCCTTTAGGCGCTGCGGGATGTACGGCATGACCATAACCCGCACCTTTCACCGGGGCAGAACTGGCCAGACAAACCCCTTTTAGATCGCCTTTGGGATGGGCGGCCATTTTCTCAACTAACTCGGCAAGCATTGGGTTTCGTTCTAATTTCTCAATAAAATCAAGAACGCGTGGGGAAACTTCGTGTGTCACAGCCCGCATACGGTCTTTCCTTAGAACCGCATCCAACAATACGCCACCCGTCAGGGCTTGTTCAAAATTAGGCATAGCTTTCCTCCATGGCGCTGTCATCGAACAAGGTGTCGATAATGGCTTGCGCGCGTTTGATATGAATGGGCGGCTCGTAAGATTCATCAGTTAAATCAATGAATTCTTCGGCTGGGTCCGTAAAAGCCGCGTCGTAAATTTCGCGAAGCTCTTTCAAATAAGGCTGGGCTGCATGTTGCACATCGGGCTTACAGGTTTTGAGAACTTCCTGCATGTTATCCAAATAGAGCATCATTTGGTTTTTTAACTCGGCTTGAATTGTTCGTTCAATTTCAAGCTCTTCCCAATCGCGCATCACATCCGTTACGGTGTTTTTGATGACGGGCCAATGATCACCCTCTTCGCCCATTTCCTGACCGGCCAGAATTAAGGCGTTTCGGATCAGGTTTTTCATCCCGGTTTCGGAGATTTCGAAGGGTTTTTGTGTGTCTAAAGTGGCCATAATACGCCTCTTTTTGTGCTAAAATTCGCTGAATTTTGTACTTATCTAACAGTTCTACGGTAACAAAACAGGCTTAAGGAATTGCTAAAAGAAAATACTTTCATCGGCAAAAAACGCTTTATATTGAAAGTGTTAGTGAAAGTAATTCAAGTCAGGTCTGAAAAGGATGCAACTAATAAAAGGCAAGCTAATTTCGCCCAAAATGAGCCTAATTGAGCGATTTTTGGGCCTATTTCGGGGTATTTTTAATGTAAAACGCGGGTCGTCGAGACGGTCGTAAACAGCTCTTGCGAGGTATCGAGCTTCCCTTCCAGAGCGTTCAGGTCGCGCCGCAAGCGCGCATTCGATTCGATCAGCGCGAGCAGTTGTTTTTCCTGTTCGGTCTGTTGGCGTTGCAACTGCGCCATAGATTCGCCGAGCCTTTGGGCGGTACGAATTTGTTGGTGGGCGGTTTCACCGAGCGCGACGGCCAAAGTGACCCGAAGTTTTTTCAACCACTGCACGGCAACAACGACGAAAGCGGCGCTGGCAAGCGCCGTCGATAAAGCAAAATAGATGACCCATTGCGACATGATTTTTCGTTCCGCTGAGTGTCAATGGTATGAGTTTAACACAAGGACTAGGCAGAGTCCAAGGGCCCCACTCTCAGATTAAAAAACAATAAAGGGGATTGCCAGCCGGAGTTTATCCTCGCGAAGGCGGCAGGACCATCGCATGAGGCTACAACCGTAACTAGACGCTCGTCATCCCGGAAAAACTTTCTTTTCGTGGCGCTTGCGTCGCGAAAGAAAGTTTAATCCGGAAACCCGTTTTCTTACGCCTGAAGAAGTCGAAAAGAAAATGGCTCCGGAATTATCAAATGTTGGGGGTTTGGTTCTTTAATGGAAGGTGTGGGGTGTGTGGAGGGGGAGGACTTGGTTCCGTCTAAAACCCACGGCTCAGG
>JBFWLD010000182.1:0-4303 GCA_050252315.1 Bdellovibrionales bacterium | reverse complement strand
TGATCGCAGCTACCTTTCCCTTCAATGCACCCATGTGCCCGAGGCTGAGATGAAACGGCTTTTAAGTAAGGCTGGCTATAGGTGCGCCAATTGCTGATGCATGAGACAGGGCGTGCGGCCTCGGCACCGACGCTGTTTTTGGCTGAGGTGGACGGGTTTGTCGGGCGGAACGATACGCGTCTTGGACGCCTTCGCGCTATGATGGGCAGTCGGCTCCAGCTTCTCTCTTCCCTTGGCGGCTATCCCGTCCCGTTAAAGAGCGGGCGCAGATAGTCTTTTCTCTCTCTTGACTTCTTCCCCGTGCGCTGACAAAGCGAAGCGGATTTTCGTGCTTTTTTTTGTAAAGGAAATTTCGGATGACACAGGACGGGCAAAAGACAAAGACCCTTGGTCTTATAGGCCTCGGCTCTTTTGGTAGGTTGATGCTCAAGCATCTCAGGCCGCATTTTGATATAAGCGCCTATGACCCCTCACAAGAAGCCGTAGCGTATGGCAAGGAACAGGGAATAGCGATGCTCGAGCCGCAGGAGGTTGCCAAAGCTCAGATTGTGATTCTCGGACCGCCAGTGCCCAAAATGCAGGAGGCGGTGAGGGCTGTCCGGGATCACCTTACGCCGGGGGCTCTGGTGTTGGATGTCGGGTCGGTCAAATATAATGTGGCGGCCTTGCTGGAAAAGGAACTTCCCGCGCAAGTGGATATTGTCTGCACCCATCCATTGTTCGGCCCGCAAAGCGGCAAGAACGGAATCACGGGGATGAAAATTGCCGTTTGTTCGGTCCGGGGCGAGGCGAGGGCTCAAAAAGTGGTCGATTTTCTGCGCGACCAGCTAAAGCTGGAGGTGATTGTCACTACACCTGAAAAACACGATCGTGAAATGGCTGCGGTTATGGGGTTGACGCACATGGTGGCCAAGGTTCTTTTAGAGATGGAGCCGCTGCCCAAAGAATTGACAACCAAATCCTATGAACGTTTGATGGAGGCTGTCGATATGTTACGCTATGACTCGATGGAATTGTTTCTCGCGATTCAGCGGGACAATCCCTTTGCCATTGACGTGCGTCGCGCCTTTTTTGCCAAGGCGGATGCGCTTCGACAATTTCTGGAAGAGCATGATCGTCCGAGTTCTTAAGAATCTGGAGAAAGCGTAATGCGCAGACTAACAGCCCTCTATCATGAGAAAAAAACGTATCGCTATGGCCTCAGGTTTTTAGGGTCGGTTGTTCTTTTCCTCCTGATCGTCGGCATTTATTGCGGATATCTTTATCTGACCGGCAATTTTCACGAGGTATTGCCCGGCCTTCTCTATCGTTCGTCTCAGCCAACGCCGGAGCAGATTGCCGCCTATAAAGCCAAATACGATATTCAAAGTATTGTCAATCTGCGCGGCGACAATACTGGAAGCCCTTGGTACGATCAGGAAGTCGCCGAATCGAAAAGGCTGGGTATCCAGCATTTCAATTTTCGAATGTCGGCGCGGCGTCAGCTTTCCCAAGAACAGGCTCAAGAATTGATTGCCATTTTGCGCAAGGCACCCAAGCCGTTATTGGTGCATTGTGTTAGCGGTGCGGATCGGACCGGTTTGGCGTCGGCGCTTTATCTGGCGGCGATTGCCCAAAAGGGAGAAGAGGCGTCGGAAGACCAGATGTCTTTGGTCTTTGGCCATGTGGCCATTCCCTATCTTTCCTCGGCTTTTGCCATGGACGAAACCTTTGAGAAGCTGGAAGAGTGGCTCGGCTTTCCGGATTCTTGATCCGGGCGGTGCGGCCATTCAAGTTTAGGAACGCTCATGATCCTTACCGGGCCGAGATAGAGCCCGCCGCCTTGGACCGATATGGGTAAGATAGGTTCCGAACTTCCCATAACGCCCGAAGGGTGCGCCAGTATGCTGATGGAGGAGCGTAGCAAGGATTCCTGTTTGCTTTGGATCGTTCCCGCTAAAACCAATTGAGCGACGGTTTCGTCAAGACCTTCTACCTTACCGGAAAAGGCGCCTTCGGGTTGCAGGTCGTTGCTGAGCCCGACCGTGCCTTTGGCCGAGAGCGTCAAAGGGCCCCAGTTCAACTCAAGCGAGTCGAACTCCAAAACGCCACTGGCATCGTTCCATGTGCGGACAGCGACCGGATCGGTAAAGTCCGGCGCTGGGCCCATGACTCGCAGGTCAAAGGAAAGTTTTTCCATACGATTGCCCAAGGCAAGGTCTTTTTCCGTCTGGAAGCTTAGGCCCAGCGTTTGTGTTTTAAGAAAAAAGCCGGGGTCCATTTCGTCGATCGGGCGATTTTCCGGTTTCGCAAACGCTATTTTAAAAGCCTCCGCCGTAAAGGGCACTCCGGCGATCTGTCCATTGATTTTCTCTTTTAGCTTAGTGGAAAGCGCGCTTTGATCCCAAAGGTTCATGTACAAAACCGCTTCGCCCGCCTTGGCGTGATCGGCATTGGGAAAGGCGATGGAGAAATTTTTAAGGTGAAGATGAACGGTAAAGGGTGTTCCATCCGTTGAACGGTCGGAAAAAGAAAGCGCGAGTCCTTCGGTTTGGGCCGAGGCGACCCATCCGTCCAGCGCTTTGTTCAAACGATAGGCCGCCATCCCCCACAGCCCGCCCCAGACAAGCAGCAAAACCAAAAGGGCGAGCCCGGCTTTATGGCGGCGGCGTAAAGAACGATGGGTTAGGGCGCGGGCGGCAAAGGACATAGCGGACCTTCAGGAAAAAAGAGGGCAAAAGATGCTGCATTATACGCCATATGCCTTGAAACGCGAACCCTTTGCTTTTATGAAAGAGAGATGAATGAGACGCCTCCCATGACTGAGCAAAACGACGAAGATCAAGTTTTGCCTTTCCAGATCGAAGCCAGCCCCATGCGCGGACGGCTTGTGCGTCTGGGCCCGTGTTTGGATACCATCTTGCGTCGGCATGATTATCCCTATGCGGTTAATCGTCTGCTTGGCGAAGCGGCGGCTTTAACGGCGGCGCTCGGCACGGCGTTGAAGTTTGACGGGGTTTTTACAATTCAGACAAAAACGGACGGTGCCGTCAGTCGGCTGGTTGTCGATGTTACGTCGCAGGGGGCCGTGCGCGCCTGTGCCCAGTTCGACCCGTCGTTGATAAAGGCAAAGACAGGCAAAGATTCTTTGCTCGGTAAGGGGCAGCTTGTGCTTACCGTCGATCAAACCGCAAGCGATGAGCGGTATCAGGGAATTGTCCAGCTTGATGGCGACGATTTGGCCTCGGCTTTTAAACTTTACTTCCGCCAGTCCGAGCAAATTCCGACTGGGCTTCTGGCGGCCTCGCATCAAGATGAAACGGGCGCATGGCATGCGGGCTGTTTGTTGCTTCAACGCATGCCATCGCAAGGCGGCGTGGGCGGCGAGGCTCTTGAGCAAGACACCGCCGCAGCCCAAGATTCGTGGCACCATGCCATGCTTGTGATGCAAACCTGTACGGAGTCTGAGCTTACCGATCCGTCCCTGCCGCCGGATCGGCTGCTTTATCGTCTGTTTCACGAGTTAGGCGTCCGCGCCTATGATCCCGTGCAGCTTTACCATGCGTGTCGTTGTTCCAAGGAAAAGATCGTGGGCGTTCTGTCGGGGATGCCTAAAGAAGAGCTTGCCGACATGGTTGAAGAAAACGGTAAGATTACCGTAACCTGCCAGTTTTGCAGCCAAATCTATAGTTTTGATCCGTCTGAATTTTAAAAAGACTATTCGCCGCGTAGGCGTTTAAGCCATCCATGCAGGCAAACCGGGCTGATCCGCAGCAATACGTCGTCTCGATCGACAAAATGGTGCAGGAAGGTTGCTCCGATATGGATGACGATCAGTCCGGCAAAAATGGTGGCGCAGGTTTCGTGCATATCGCCGGTGATTTCACGCAAATAAACATGGCTCGTCGCAAACTCAGCCAGCGGAAGACGGGGTAGCTCAAACAAAGTGAAGAAACTCCATCCGTTCGTTCCCATGGAGACGAGTGCCCATCCCACAAGCGGGGTTAGAATAGCTAAAATATAAAGGGCGACGTGCACGATGCGGGCCGCGACGACCTGCCACGGTGGCATCAGATGGACGGGCAAGGGCGGACGGGGTTTGATATGAAACCAGAAAAGGCGGAAAACCATTAAAAGCAGGACAAGAACGCCGGTGCTTTTATGTACGAGATAAACAGTTGGTCGATTTTCCGGCGAGATCAGGCTGTCCGGCGCATCCATGCACAGGGCCGAGACGAACATAACAAAAATCAGTGCGGCAACTCCCCAATGGATGGCTTTGGCTACGGGATCGTAGGTTGTTTCTTGACGGTCCATCCGAGGT
>JBFWLD010000181.1:0-4311 GCA_050252315.1 Bdellovibrionales bacterium | reverse complement strand
CCGCCGGAGCGATTCAAAAAGCAATAAGAATCCAGCTCCCGATGTTGACGATATAGGGCAAGTGGGAAAGATTGTGAAAGCACGAATGACAGGAATATCAGCATGAGACAAAGCAGTCCGGGTGCGCGTCGTCCGCGTGGGCGTCATAATAATAACGGAAATAACGGGGCTTCTGGTGGAGGTCGTTCAGGTGATGGACGCGTCCGTTCTGCGTCCTCGTTACGCCATCAGACTTTTGACAGCAATGGCCCGGATGTACGCGTGCGCGGTAATGCGTGGCAGGTTTATGAAAAATATCTGTCATTGGCTCGGGATGCGAGCAGCTCGGGCGATCGGGTTATGGCTGAAAACTATCTTCAGCATGCCGAGCATTACTATCGTATTACCGAGGCTATTGAAGAAGCCACGGCAGCCGAGCAGCGTCAGCGTAACGGTGCGGGCGGTCAACCCTTTGCGGCTCAACCGGAGATGCCTGCTAATTATTATACGCCGGACGGCCAACTCGCCGCCGGAGCGCCCCAACCGGCAGCCAAGCAGCAACAGGCACCTCAGTCCAAGGCGAAGCCTGCCGCCGCTTCTGCTGCCCCGCAGCAACAAGCCCAAGCGCCTCAACCGGCGTTAGATGGTGCGGCTGCGCCTTCTTCTTTTGATGCTAAGGTAGAGCCCAAGCGCGCCAAGCCTGCTGAAAAAAAGGAGGAAGAAAAAAAAGACAGCCCTTTCTTCTCCGTTGATGATGCGGCAGAGGAGCCCGACAGCGGCCCTCAAACGCTCGTAGCTCAAAGATAAAAAGGCGAAAGAGGGGGGAACCCCTCTTTTTGCATGGGGCTCTCATCAAATGACAGTGCATTCGGAAATAATCACCTTTGGGTGCCGGTTAAACAGCTATGAATCGGAAGTGATCCGCGCGCATATTGCCAAGGCGGAGATCGGCGATGTGGTCTTGTTCAACACTTGCGCGGTGACGGGCGAGGCCGAGCGTCAGGCGCGTCAAGCCATCCGTAAGGCACGCCGCGAACACCCTCACGCGAAGATCATCGTCACGGGCTGCGCCGCGCAAATCCATCCCGAGCGCTTTGCCGAAATGGAAGAGGTCGATTACGTCATCGGCAATCAGGCCAAGATGCAGGCGCAAACCTATCTGGGCCTGAACGATGAGCGGCTCCATATTACGGATATGCATCTTGTCAACGAAACCGCGCCGCACCTTGTGCGCGGATTCGAGGGGATGACCCGCGGTTTTGTCCAAGTCCAAAACGGCTGCGACCATCGCTGCACTTTTTGCGTGATCCCGTATGGGCGCGGGCCCTCTCGTTCGGTTCCGGCTCAGCCGATCCTCGATCAAATCCAAATTTTGGTGGAAGAGGAAGGCTATCCGGAAATTGCGTTGACCGGCGTGGATATTACGTCCTATGGCCACGATTTGGAGGGAGAGCCGACCCTCGGCCAGTTGGCCAAACAGATTCTAACGGCGATCCCTTCGCTTCATCGTTTACGTCTGTCCTCGCTCGACGTAGCGGAGATCGACGACGATTTATGGCAGCTTATCGCCGATGAACCGCGCCTGATGCCGCATCTGCACCTGAGCGTCCAATCCGGTGACGACATGGTCCTCAAGCGCATGGCGCGTCGCCATTTGCGTCAGGATATTATAGATTTTGTCACGCGCGCCCGATCACTACGTCCCGATATGGCGTTCGGCGCAGACCTGATCGCCGGTTTTCCAACCGAAACCGAAGAGATGTTTGAGAACACCTGCCAGCTTATGCGCGATTTGGATTTTACATGGCTGCATGTTTTTCCCTTTTCCTCGCGGGCTGGAACGCCTGCGGCGCGTATGCCTCAAGTGCGCGGCGAAATCCGCAAAGAACGTGCCGCTCGTTTGCGTGAAATAGGCGACTGTGCCGTCATCCGTCATTTGGATTCTTTAATCGGAAAAGCCTTGGAGGTTCACGTCGAACAACCGTTGATTGGCCGCACGCCGACCTTTGCCGAAGTCGCTTTTGCGCAGCCCCAAAAAACAGGCGATGTTGTGCGCGTCAAAGGCATCCGCCATGACGGACAGAAACTTTTTGTCGAAGAGGAACCCGCATGACTGAAAATACAGGCGAGAAAAAAGGATGGCTGGCGCGTCTGCGCGGCGGGCTTTCCCGCTCCACGAACAAGATCAGCGAAGGGATCACCGATCTTTTTACCAAGAAAAAATTGGATCAAGCCGCCTTGGATGAATTGGAAGATTTACTGATCTCCGCCGATCTCGGCCCTTCGACGGCGGCCAAGCTGGTGGCGGATTTCGGTCGTGGTCGGTTCGGTAAAGATGTGACGGATGAAGAAGTTCGTACGGCCTTAGCCCAACAAATCGCCGCGATTTTGGAGCCCTGCGCCAAGTCCTGTCCGCTTGAGCCTATCCAAACAAAACCCTATGTGGTTTTGATGGTCGGTGTGAACGGCGCTGGCAAAACCACCACAATCGGTAAACTGGCGAAACAGCATGCCGATGCCGGGATGAAGGTCATGATGGCGGCAGGCGATACGTTTCGCGCCGCCGCTATTGAACAGCTTCAGGTCTGGGGCGATCGTGTCGGCTGTCCCGTCATTACCGGCGCACCGAACAGCGATGCTGCGGCCTTGGCTTATCGCGCCCTCGAACGCGCCAAGGAAGAGGGAACGGACCTGTTGCTGATCGACACGGCAGGCCGCCTTCACAATAAAACCGATTTGATGCAGGAACTCGCTAAGATCAAGCGTGTGCTGAAAAAGCTGGACCCCGAAACCCCGCACGCGACGCTTTTGGTCCTCGACGCCACGACCGGGCAAAACGCCCATGCCCAAGTCGAAACCTTCCGCGACCTGACCACGATCACGGGCCTGATCGTGACCAAGCTGGACGGCAGCGCCAAAGGCGGCGTTCTCGTCGCTCTTGCCGACAAGTTCAAACTGCCCATTCACGCCATCGGCGTAGGCGAGGGGATCGAAGACCTTCAACCCTTCAAAGCCGAAGACTTCGCCCGTTCGTTAATGGGGCTGTAATAAATTAATTTAGGTTACTTATACCGTCGGTAAATGAAAGCGTAGCTGCTATTTACAAACACGGACCGTACGGCAACGACAATAAACATCGTCAGGCCAAGCGACAGATGATCGCCCATCCATCCCATCAGAAGCGACAGCAGGCCCGATACGATACTGCTCCCAAAGCTAATCAGCGATCCCATGGTAGCACGTTGCTCCTTGGTAAAGGATTCCTGTTCGATGGTTGATTTGGCGGTTTTCCACGTCGAAAAGGAGAATTGCGCGCTTGCTATAAGTAAAGGGGAAAAGGCGTTTTGAAGCCAATAAGCGATCATGGAAATGCCGTTCGACAACAGCGGCACCCCGATCATAGAGCGGACCGGCCCAAAGCGTTTAATGACGTAATGAGCGAACAGGAACCCAAACGAGCCGATCCCGTGCTGAGCCGTTCGAAAAATCGCAGCGGCCCAGGTCGGCCATACGGAGCCGATAAAGCCGGGCGTAAAGTAATAGTTCGCATTCATTGCGCCCATCTGGATCATGTTCGTCAGAGAATAGTAGGCCAGTTTTTTGTTCTTTTTAATCTCGTGAAAAGCCGTTCGAATATGTTTAAACGGATGCGTATCCGTCACGAGTTTTTCCGGCGGCTCGACAAGAAGGCAACTTAGCGCGACAAGGCAAAAACTAGTACCAAGCGACACATAAAAGAGAGCGACAGATGGCAACCCGCTTAACAGAACAAGGCCTCCGGTCATTCCCGACACGGCCAGACCCGCCTGCATCATGGAGTTCATTTGTCCGAAAAACTTGGGATAGGTGTGGGTGCGCTTAAGCGCGGCCAGCGTTTCATAAACCAAGGCCTCGTTGTTGCCGCTGTAAAGAGCCTCGGCCCCGCCTTGAAAGATCGCGGCGGCGTACAAGAACCACATGACGTGTTCGCTGTAACAGGCGCCGAGAAGCATCACGACATTAATCAGGCTTAACAGGCCGCCGACCACCATGGTTTTACGCCGTCCCCATTTGTCGGACAAAACGCCGGTCGGCACCTCCAAAAGAGCGCTGGCCAGACCCATAACCGTAAAAACGCTCATAGCCTGAAGGTAGGACCCAGCCAGTTTTTCGAAAAGGATCACGCCGATCGGCGCATAGGGCAGCAGATAGGTAAAGAAATACACAAACGGAAGGATCTTCAGATTGCGTTTAATCGGTCGGTGCAGGCGGCGTTTGGTTGTCATGGTTTCCCTATATAGGCCGTGGCTGCCCTTTTGTCATATTTAAAAGATGGTGGGAGAAATAGGTTGT
>JBFWLD010000180.1:0-4318 GCA_050252315.1 Bdellovibrionales bacterium | reverse complement strand
GCTCTTCCGATCTAGACGAGTTTATCCTCTGTCAGGTCCCACTGATACCCAATATGTCCTGACGCTGCGATAATGTCCGAGGAGTTTAAAGGAGTCTTTTTATCCATTAATAGGGCCGTTATATGTTTCTATTATTGTTGTCTATTCTCCATGACGATACGCGAGCAACCTTAATATAAGATAAAATTCGCCTCCGTATCGGTTCGGTTGCGGCCTTAACCTAAAGAAAATCGTTACTTTTTATTTAACCGTTTATTAGGGGGTAGGCTTTCTTACACTTAGAGCGTTTTGTTAAAGAAGGAAGGGGGCTGGAGATACGGGTTAGGCGAGGAAGCTGGTTTTTAACTCCTTCCTAACCCTTTTTGCGAGGGAGTGGGGGTGTGCTTAGGGAAAGCTTTTAGGGATAAGGCTAGAGGAGGACCCCTCCCCGAAAGTGCCAAGGCACTTTCGACCCTCCCTCAAGGGGAGGGTGGTGGGCCTGCACAAACGGCGGGGTGTGGGAAGACATGGTTGAGGGTGGTGGGGCTGCACAAACGGTGGGGTGTGGGAAGACATGGTTGAGGGTGGTGGGCCTCTGAATTGAAGGAGTCCTGCCCTAGTCGTTGTCTTTGTGTGGCAGAATTTCGGCTTCTCCCCAATAATGCACGCAAAGTTGATATTTAATGTCGATTAGGCCTACGCTTTCAAAGGTCTTTAGGCTCTTTTCATTGTCCTGATGGATGTGCGCATAGATTTCAACGCCATTATGCGCTTTGGCCCAATCTTCGAGCCTTTTGTTGATTTCTTTGAAATAGCCTTTGCCGCGGTGGGAGGGGGCGATGTAGAACCCGCCTAAGTAGAAACGACGCTCCCGCCGCCAGTAATTATGCAGCGATTGCAGGTGACAGGTTCCGAAAATTTTGCCTGTTTCGTCAGCAAATAAAAACCATGTCACATTTTCTTTCAGAGAGTCCCGGACGGAATCCATAAACGCTGCCCGATCGAAGGCTAGGGCTTGCAGTTCGTTTTGCATTTCTTCAAGAAGCGAGACGATAGTTTCGACATCCGTTTCAACGGCTTCGCGCATGGTTAGGGACATTATTTCTGCTTTCTATGTAAATTGGTTAATTGTTTGAACAGGTTACTTGAGAATTCTTTGAAATATCTTTAAAGATCGACATACGGTGACATTTTTTTGATTTTTTATGGAAAGAATGGAGATTTGGTAATGGCTGCGCTTGCGAAACTTTCCGGAAATACCTTGTATGATTGCTCTTTGGTTCTTGCGTTTGCAGGCAAGCCGACGCAACAGCATCAATTCGCGGTTTGTATGCTGGGACAGAAAGGGTTTGCCCAGAAGACAAAGGCTCAGCGCGCGGGTATGCATGTGACCTTGGGGACTCATGTGCTGTCGGGTGCAGAGCAGATCGTGATTAGGTTGGCGTCCTTAGACGACGACCTAAACGCGTGAATCTGCTCGGCAGCAAAGAGTTAGAGGCTTTTCCGGCAATAGAAAGCGCGACAACCTTTTCGGAAAAAGGCTCGAGGGGCAGGATTCCTTTTCTGTTGAAGAAGGAAAGGAGCTGGAGGATTTGTTTGTGGTTGGGCGAGGACCCCTCCCCGAAAGTGCCAAGGCACTTTCGACCCTCCCGCAAGGGGCGGGTGGTGGGTCTGCACAAACGTCGAGGGTGGTGGGCTTGCACAAAAGGCTGGGTGTGGGAAGAAAAGGTCGAGGGGGGGGCTCTGAATTGAAGGAGTCCTGACCCTAGGCAGCTTTTCGTAAGGGCGCGAGGGCGGCGGCCCATAGGGCAAGCTGGTCGATCATGGTTTGGGCGCTTTGCGCGTGGTGCTCGTCCGCTGTGAACGTGCCGTTTTGGATTAGGCCGAACACGTTGGGCACGATGACTTGCTCCGGGATCGGCATGACGTGCAAGGTCGTCAGGATCAGTTTTGCCGTTTGCACGGAACGAAGGCCGCCGGAAACGCCGCCATAGCTGACGAAGCTGGCCGGTTTGTAGCTCCATTCATGATAAAGGTAGTCCACCGCGTTAACAAAGGCGGGTGGGGCTGTGAAATTATATTCCGGTAGCACGAAAAT
This sequence comes from Bdellovibrionales bacterium, assembly GCA_050252315.1. Taxonomy (GTDB): domain Bacteria; phylum Pseudomonadota; class Alphaproteobacteria; order UBA9219; family UBA9219; genus UBA8914. The sequence goes on along the minus strand of JBFWLD010000180.1, from coordinate 2,241 downwards.
AAAGGCGTCGCTGTTCGCGACAATTTGGCTCCATTTTTTCGTGTGCTCTTCGACATAGTTCTGTTGGGCCGGGTAGTTGGGCTCGTCATAGATCGGCAGATTAAGGGCGGCGAGGTCCGTCAGTTCGATTTCGTCGAAGCCTGTGCTGTTTTCCTTGGCATAGGTGTAAAGCCAATCCGCCAAAACAGGGCCGATCCTGCCCGGACGTGTGCTGGTAATGACAATGTTGAGTTTCATGGGGGCCTCCTTACTGTCGTTTATATGATACAAATATGGTACTGTTGTCGGGGGAAGGCAAGAGAAAAGGCTCTAGACAGAGGACTGTAAAGCGTATGTTTATTTTTCTTGGCCTACAATCCATTTGTTTTTGATGGGGATGTAGGATGACCTTTTCTTTTCGTATGGCCACTGCCGCGGAGAGCGATCAGATCAAACAGATTGTTCAGGCGCAAGGGCGTTACATCAAAGACTGGGAGTCTTGCCCGATTTTGCTTTTATGTGCGACTCTGAACCGGGTGATCGGCTGGGTGCGCCACTGGCGGTTGAGCGGTGATCGTCATGCCATTATGAGCCTGACCGTCGATGAGGCTTTTCGCGGACGGGAGCTGGGGCTGGCCTTGGTGTTTCAGCTTATCAAGCAGGCGGTCGATACCGAGTGTTGGGTGCTTGATTGTAAAGCTTCCTTGCGGGGCTATTATGCTCGGTTGGGGTTTGTCGAGATGGATCGGGCGATGGCTCCGGAGCTTCTTGATGAGACGGATGATCCTGACTCTATTTGTATGACGGCGCGGCGGGCGGAGGTTTTACAAACGGGGGGAAGGGAAATAGAGGCTATTCGTTAGGAAGGACTTTATTTGCTGAAAAGATGCTTTTCTGCAAATGCCCGCCCAGAATGTGACTTGAGATATTTTTCAAGCTCAAGAGCGTGATATTTGTCTTGAACGCCGATGTAGCAGACAAGTTCCCAAGGAACATACTTCGCTGTATGGGGAGACTTTCCTGCATTATGATCGGCAAAACGTTGTTTTAGGTTGGCCGTTGCGCCTGTGTATTTCTGATCCGGGAAGGCTGCGCTTTGGAGGATATAGACGTGCCACATAAGAGAAAGAATACCGGTTGGACGTCAGCCCGTCTTCGTTTCGCTTTGCTCAACTACGCCGGGCACGGCTTCGCTCTAACGTGCTCCTTGCGTGGCTGCGCCACGCGTAGCCCGTAAGGGCGAAGCGTGGTGCCCCCACACGGACTCGAACCGCGGACCTACTGATTACAAATCAGTTGCTCTACCAACTGAGCTATAGGGGCTGCCGATGCCAAATAGATCGACTCAAGAGGTTGTTTTCTTACCTTACCTTTCCGCTCTTGTCATCTGTTTCTATTCGCTCTAAGCATTAACCATGAGAAAGTTCTTTCTTTTGATCGCCTCGGCGGTTTTGGCTCTCGCCGGGTGCGCCGACCTTTCGTCCGACGGCTCCGCGCGGACAACGCATTATATCCTGCCCGATAAGGCGGGGGGGCGGCTGTGCGCTTTTCAATGCCGCAATGGCTATGAACATTGCGCCGATGCCTGTGCCCTTTCGGAACGGGCCTGCTATAACGATATGCAGGCTCAGGCTATTCAGGATTATGAGGCTTACGCTCGCGAACAGTTCGCGGCGCGTGCCCCCGTCGATCTTCGTCCCAGTGATTTTGAGCGCGGACGTAAGTGTGAGCCCACTTCCTGCCGTTCGTCCTGTCGTGCGACGTATCATTCTTGTTTTACAGAATGTGGCGGCACGATCGAGGAACCTTGATGTTTCCTGTTTTTGATTCGGTTTGCTCTTGGGCTTCGGTCGCTTGGGCTCGTGCCGACTTCTTTGGGTGTGTACCTTGATTTTGTGATGAGAGAGGACCTTATGACTTCTCAGCTTCTTCAGCAGGCGCTGGCAGCGCATCAACGCGGCGATCTGGATCAGGCCGAGGCGTTGTATCGCGAAATTTTGGCTGTGCAGCCCGACCATATTGATGTTTTGTCGTTGCTAGGCGTTTTATGTTCGACTCGCGGCGATCATGAACAGGCCGTTTCTTTGTCGGCTCGGGCTGTCGAGTTGGATTCGCACTCCGCTCTTTTATATTTGCGGCTTGGCGATGCGCAGATGAATGCTGAACGGCTTGATGCAGCGATTGAGTCCTATCGCAAGGCCATGGAACTTGCGCCTTCGATGCCGGATGCGCCGTATCATTTGGGCAATGCGCTGCGGTTGG
>JBFWLD010000179.1:0-4347 GCA_050252315.1 Bdellovibrionales bacterium | reverse complement strand
AAAACTCCGGCAAGGCCATTTTGATAGGCTTGTTGCGCGCTGATAAAAAGGGCGGGAGCCCATATCCATGTGATGGCCAGCGATACGGCTCCGAGCCACCAAGGAACCTGCCGTCCGGCAGCCATAAACCCAACAGCGGTATGCCAAAGGCGTTTACGCGAAGCCACCGTCGTAACAAAAATCATTAAGGCTGAAAAAAGGATCAACAGCGCATAGGCTGTCGAAGATGTCATGATGTGGGTCATAGAACCAAGCTCCAAAGTTGATACACGCCGACCTTCCCAAAAGTCCGGCAATCACATTTACTGTGCGTCACCCCGTTCTCAATAACGTGGTGCGGTTTCAACTCCGCTTGGCAAAGCCTGATACTCTCAATAGTATCGGCGAAGTGCGGTTACTGTAGCGAATTGAATCTACGGTTTCAAGACTGTCTCAAAGGAGAATACTTTCATGACGCGCGACAAAATCCTAGGTGAGCCCCAAATGGTTAAAATCCAAGGAGGCCCCTTTCGTATGGGAGATGAAGCTGGAACGGATGCAGAAAAACCGGCCCACGACGTTTTTATAGATCCCTTTTATATGGATGCGACCCCTGTCACGAACGCGCAGTTTAAGCTGTTTTTAAAAGAGTGCGCGGCGTGGCAAAAAACGGCAGTGATAAAGAAATATCTCAACACCTATTACCTCTATATGTGGCGCAACGAAATATTCTATCCAAAGCAAAAACGCGATCACCCTGTTGTCTATGTAACGTGGTTTTCCGCCGCCGCTTATTGCAACTGGCGCAGCCAAAAAGACGGCTTGACGTGTTGCTATGACGAAAACAACGAATTTGCCTGCAACTTTTCGGCGAGCGGCTATCGTCTGCCCACGGAAGCTGAATATGAATTTGCCAGTAAAGGTGGAAAAGAAAACAACATCTATCCATGGGGCAATGAAATTAACAAAAGCGTCGCTAACTACGACAATCTTATCGGCGACACAACCGAGGTAGGCAGCTATCCGCCCAACGGCTATGGTTTGTTTGACATGAGCGGCAATATTGCGCAGTGGTGTCAGGATTGGTTCGCCCCGGATTATTATCGTCACGGAGCCCCACAAAACCCGCATGGCCCCGAAACAGGTAAATACCGCGTCTATCGAGGCGGAGCCTGGGGTACGCCCGCAGACTTCCAACGATGTACCAAACGTTTTTGGTTAATGCCAGAAAACTGCAATCCCGATTTTGGTTTCCGCTGCGTCAGAAGGGGCTAGGATCAGGGCTCCTAACGGGCTATAATTCAATAAAAAAGGGAACCCGTTGAGGTAAATAAAAATACTGCATTTTATCTTATCGAAAATGAATATGGCCTAAAAAATAAGGACCCCCAAATGACCCTGTTATCAAAAGAATATGAAGCCCTCTCCCCCGAAGAGATTGTTGAGCTTTCCCCGCGAGAGCTGTTCCGTATTGTGGGGGCTGAAATCGGCGGACGATGGGAGGCGCTCGCGGATCACGCCGAGACTTTTATGGCCGCACGCCAAAACCACAGCACAAAGAAAACGCTCATCCTAGTCTGCGCGCAACATCCTTTGAAAAACGGTGTTGAACCGGGCGACGAGTTCACCTTGCGCCTCCAAACAGCGATGGACACTGCCGAGAAGATTAAACGCGAAGGCGGCGACCCCATAATCTACGTCCCCGGCAGTCTGCATCAACCCGACCTTATCAATCTATCGGCAGCCGGGGCGACATGGCTCAAGCAACAGGGCTGTACGGCCCACATTTGTTCGGACGACGTCAACGAATTTTATAAAGGCGCCTATTCGCCAGCACCGCATAAGGGGGTCTATGGCTGCAGCGACGAAGCTTATGTAGCCACCCAAATTTTAGAAGACGATCCTGAGATTGGTTCTCTCATTCTAGTTGCCACCCACAATCAGGCCTTGCGGGTCACGCTGCATTTAATCGCAAACGGGGTCACGCCCACCCAAACCATCGCGGTCAAACCGGAAAAGGCCTATCACACGCCGGAAAATGAAACTAAGGTCAATATTCCCTCCGTATTAATGGCAAAGGACCCGACCTTTCAGTCGCCCGATGAGCCACTCCCTGTTTTCTTGCGAAAATTACGCATTCCGGGTTTTCCCTGCACACCATAAAAACATATTTTCCTAGCTGTTAAGCATATTTAATGGTTGGAAGAAAATATGCGCTTGGTATAGTTAGAACAAAATTATCCTTACACAATCAGGAAAAACAAATGCCTACATCTAAACCGACTATTTCACCTTCAATCCATAGAGAATATGGCGACAGCCTAACGACACGCGGATTAATCGGCGCAACGGAAGGATACATGCGGAACATGATCGACGAAGTACCGGACGAAGGAGCCAGACAAAGGCTATGCGAACGACATCTCGGCCAACCAACCAGATTTCTACACCACACCAAGTAAAGGTCCCATCAAGGGGGCAAGCGGCCCGTCCGCATGCCCCCCGATCTCCGACCATTCTCTCCTTTTCATCGAGGAGCGAGTCAGATATATAGGTAGGGCTTTGAAGACCCCCGACAAAGGAGTCACGCCATTCCTATTTTTTGGCCCCATTTCCCTTCTATCATCGCTAATCTGCATACGGTAGCTCCGGGAATTTTGCGCTGTGCCCAGCCCTTTACGCGAAGTCAGTGGAACGCCCTTTATCGCCGACACGGATTTGCCTCGATTCTGAATCTGCGCGGCATCAATTCCAATGCAGGCTGGTATCTCGACGAAAAGGCTGCCAGCTTTGCGTACCAATGCGACCATAACGACCTGCTGGTCAGCAGTAAACGCCTGCCAAGCCGTGATACGCTTATCCAAATGGTTGATGCGTTCCGAACGTTACCACGGCCACTTTTAATCAAATGCGCAGGTGGATCGGACCGAACAGGACTGGCCAGTGCGATCTACCTTCTTGACATTAACGGCATGGAAGCTCTGCCTGAAGCGTATCGGCATTTGACGGCTTTTCCCTATTTGCATATCCCAAAAGCCAACCAACGCTGGATTCGTGAGCTAATCAACTTCTACGCCGAAACACATCATGGACAAAACATAGCCACATGGATCGAAACGACCTATAGTGATGCGGCTCTCGCAGATCGGCTGGAGAGTCAAAACAAAGGCGATTATTGGAAGCGAGATAAGCGATGAGCTTTCATCTGGTTACGTTAAACATCAAAGAAAGCAACGCGCCCGAGGAAACGAGCGCTTTTAAAGAAGAATTGCTCGGCGGCTATGCCTCAGCCCCTGTTATCTTCGGTTTGCAAGAGCTGGACGTTAACGCCCCTCGTTCACGCCGTTTGAACGTTCCGGAAATCATCGCAAACGGCGACGACTACCGCTTTACGGCCTCGGTTGAATACGACGCGAAATCAGGCACGGAACGCTGGACCGATCAGGATCAAAAACCTGCCCTGTACGGCATCGGGCTCATTGCCGCAAATGCGACGATTCTTTCCAGTCATTCGATCCCACTAGGTCCTGATGAGGATCGCTTTTGGCAGGCCTGCCAAAAGGGGGGACAAAATCACGAAATCGAACCGCGTAAAGCGCTTCTTTGCGAAATTCAACTCGCCAAAGGCACGGTCTGGGTTGCAACAACCCATTTAGCCTATCACCCAAACCGGACCAAGCCGAACCGCATTCGCCAAAAACAAATTCAGGCCCTCTTAAAAGCCGTCGGTACGATCGTACCCTCGCAAGCGCCCTTGGTGCTGTGCGGTGATTTTAATGCGACTCCCGAAAACCCGGACCTTGAGCCCCTGCGTCAACATTTCACGCAAGCGCAGTTTAACGAACCGACCAAAATCACGAAAACCGGCACACGCGAACAAATCGACCATATCTTCTATCGAAACCTTAAGGAATCGAAAAAGGCCTGCGTAATTGAAACCACTTTCTCGGATCACAGCGCCGTTTTGGCCCATTTTCGTTAAAAAACGCTCCGAAACCAAGACTTGTCAAAGCCCCGTTGATCCGCTTAAATGCGGCCAAATTAAGAGTTAAGGATTCGCAGATGATCGTCATTACCGGAGGAACAGGATTTATTGGATCCTTTCTGGCGGCCAAAGCTGAGGAGCACGGGGAACGCATTGTTATTTGCGACTGGCTCGGCTGCGAAGACAAGTGGCGCAATATCTCCAAACGCGATCTTCAGGACCTTATCGCCCCAGAAAAACTGTTCGACTATCTCAACGCCAACGCCGATGAAATTGAAGCGGTTTTCCATCTCGGAGCCATCTCCGCTACAACGGAAAAAGACGGCGACGCCATCGCGGAAAATAACTTCCGGCTCAGCCGCGATCTGTGGCTGTGGTGTCAG
>JBFWLD010000178.1:0-4364 GCA_050252315.1 Bdellovibrionales bacterium | reverse complement strand
CTTGGATGATGTTTTGGGTTCGGGCCTGGATCCCGGTTTACACCGGGATGACGATGTTTTTGTTAGGCATTACGATCCCATAAGGTCATCGCTCTTGGGAAAAGTTTTGCTCAAAGACGTTGGGGGATGGTCTTAAGGTGGGGAGGCTTCAAGGTGGGAGGGGGTAGTTTCACCTGTTAATGGATTTGATCGCTGAAAAGGCCGACCGTGGTGGCAAAATAGGTTGATTTGTTCCAGCGCATTAAGGCCCGGTAATTATCCGTGACCAAATAGGCCTTTCCTTTGGGGCCGTCCGGCTGAACAAGGGAGACGTTAACGTCATAGGTCGGCAAGGCTTTGCCCGTTGCCGTGCGCACCCCCAAATGCGACCATGCGCGCATTTTCTTTTTTACCTTAAGACCGACCACCGAAGGTGGGAGCGTACGGGTTAGCTTGACTGGACGGCCCCATTTTAACGTCGGGTCCCATCCCTCGGCCTTAAGATAGGAGGCAATGGAGAGAAAAACATCCGCCTTGCTGGACCAGATGTCGATCCGCCCGTCCCCATCGCCGTCCACGGCATAGCGGCGATAGGTAGAGGGCATAAACTGGCACTGGCCCATGGCTCCCGCCCACGAGCCTTGCAGTGCCGAGGGGGGAATCTTGTTATCCTGAACAATATGCAAGGCATGAAGAAGTTCGGCGGTGAAAAAGGCGGAACGCCGCCCCTCATAAGCCAAGGTTGCCAAGGAGGAAAGCACGTCGTAGCCGCCCGTGACCGCTCCGAAGCTACTTTCAATCCCCCACAAGGCTACGATAACGTGCGCGGGGATTCCGGTGCGGCGCTGGGCCTCCCGAAGTTCGTGAAAATGCTTATGATAAAGACGCCGCGCCTGCGCCACGCGCGAGGACGGCAAGGTTCGTTTTAGATAGGCGGCAAAGGTAATCTTTTTTTCCGGCTGGCGCTGGTCCAGTCGGATCACGCTTGGCTCGAAACTTATATAGGGTTTGGTTTTGAGCAGCGTTTGCGCCGAGATGCCTTGAGCCCTCGCCTGAGCTTCGAAGCCCGCGAACCAAGCCGTAAAATCGTTCGCGGCCTGCGCCTGCCCGGCAAAGAAAACCGACAGCAAAAAGGCGAGGAAATATTTTAAGGCCATAACCTGTCGATCCACCCCAGCATGCGATACAGAACGAGTCCATAATACTCATGCGCGGCGGTCGAAAGAAAGTCTAAATTCTGTTGGAGATAAAGGCCGGGAGTCACCTTATAGCGTCCGTCCGTAAAATAATCCGCCGGTGATGGCGTAACGCGCCACCCTTCCCGCTCGAAACACAACACCGCGCGCGGCAAATGAACGGCGGAGCTTATGACGATCCATGTCTCCCCAGCCTTGGGTTTGACAAAAGCCTTGGTTAGCACCGCATTTTCATGCGTTGTTCGGGATTCTTTTTCGTAAAGAACCCGTTGGGGGGATACATGAATGGCTTTGAGAAGGTTGGCGGCAATATCGTCGGTATGGACTTTGGTCGATGGGCTTACATGGTTTGTACTGCCGACGATCACCAGCTTGGCCTGCGGGTAGCGATCGGCCAGCCGCGCCAGATGGATATAACGTTGCGCCGCCCAACCGCCAACCGGAAAGCCGCGCCTTTCCGTGACGCCCGGCCTTTCATCGCCGGTCAGCAAAAGGATTCCCGTAGCTTTCGCAGGCAGCGCGGTTTGGCTAAAGCGATTTTCCAAAGGCGTGAGAGCCCATGTCCCCACCGGAAGGAAGGTCAGAAGAAGCCCCAATACCGTCAGAAGAACGGCCAGAATCGTTCTTAGCCGCTGCATCCACTTAAGCTTGGACAAAAGCCAGACAAGCGCCGCCAGCCCCACCATCAAAATGGCGGGCTCGATGAACGCTCCGGCCAGTTTGGAAAGCGAGAACATGCGGGATGCTTACTCCATACCAATCGCGGATTTGTACAGATCGAGCAGCTCTTCTTCCTCGCGGCGCTTTTCGATCTCGATCTTGCGAAGCCGCACAATCTGTCGGATGATCTTGATGTCAAAGCCTGTGCTTTTCGCTTCCGCGTACACGTCGCGGATATCCTCCAAGACACTGGCTTTGCTTTCTTCAAGCTTTTCTATGCGCAAAATAAACGAACGTAGGCGTTCGCTGGACACTTCACCGGAAGACGCATCGGCCATATGGAAACTCCCTGTGGTAAAAATCGAATGGAGCCGCTTTGTAAAGCCTCGCACGCGAAAAGAAAACCTTTTTATCACACTTGTCCACGACTTATTACACCCCTGTGGATTATGTTAAGAAAATCTTTCGAATCAGCTTAGACAATAAAATGAACGTTTTCACCCTGATGGCTCCACCTTTCCTATGCCCTACATCATTCGCGACATTCAAGGAAAGATTACTCGCGCTACGGTTCAAGCCGTGCACGGGGCGGAGTTGGTTGCCTATGACCATCCCGACCTTATTCGTTTTCTTGAGAACAACGGACAAGACCCCATGCAAATCGAGAGGACCTTGTCCGAGCTTCGTCGTACCGATAGCGAAATGGCTCGCGCCGTCGAAGATGTCGTCATGGCTTTGCTGAAAAAAAACGTTCTTAAAATGACGGACTTACCTAAGCCCGTTCAGGAACGTATGGCCTATCGCGTGAAATTGCGTTTGAGCATTCAGGAGGCTTTTGACCTTGCTTCTGATAAGGCAAGCCATCAGGAGTTCGCCGCCTCGGCCAATCGTACGGATCCACCCGGATCGTTTGTGCACTAGGGCCAGCTAAAGGCGTGAATAATCGGAAACGAGACAAGATCAGGAACAGGCGAAGAAGCTGATTGGGCCTTCCCTCTCACCGCGAGGGGTGGGGATTTCATCTGTGCTTCGTGGTCGCTTTTAGGGATATTTTCTAAAAGGAAATGGGATTCAGGGGGCGTGCCTGAAAAAGGGGAGTCTGGAAGGACAAAGGGCGGAGGATTGGTTCTTTAATGGACGAGGATGGATAGGGACGCTGTATTGGGAAAACCCCTCCCCGAAAATGCCAAGGCATTTTCGACCCTCCCGCAGGGGGAGGGTGGTGGGTTTGCACAAAGGTCGAGGGTGGTGGGGATGCACAAAAGGCTGGGTGTGGGAAGATAAGGTTGAGGGTGGTGGGCTTGCACAAAGGTCGTGGGAGGTTAGGCAGGTACAAAAAGGGCGGCTCGTAAGCCGCCCTTCTCTTTTTTAGGCCCATCCGGTTCTTAGAAACCGAACATTTTCGTCCAAGCGGGTTTTTCTCCGCTTTCTGTCTTTTCCGTTTTTTCTGTCGAGCTGGGTGCAGTCGCCGTACCGGTTTCTTTCTTTGCAGGGGCTTCGACAACGGGAAGTTCCGACGTGGCTTCCTTCGCTTTGGCGGCTTGCTCCTCCATCATCTTCTTTTCCATAAGAGCCCGCTTTTCCTCTTCTTTCTTTTGCTGGGCGGCCATTTCCGCTTCGCGGGCTTTCATTTCTGCTTCCATCTTCTTTTGCTGGGCTTCCTGCACGGCACGGACTTTCGCGGCCTCGGCCTCGTCAAACGACAGCCCCACGATGGCACCGTTCAATACATGCACAACGCCGTTTTTGGCCTCAAGATTCGTCGTTAAAAGCGTTGAGCCATCGACCAGCACGGGATCGCTCACCCCCTCAAAGCCAATGCTTCGCCCCGTCATCGAACTTGGCGCAGCTCGCCGTCCTTTGATATTCGCGTACATAACGACGCTTCCCTTAATGATATGCTGGGACACAAAATCTCGGATGGTTGTTTTGCTCTCTTTGATCTTCTTCATAACGTCCGAAGACAATTTTTCCATCGCCTTATTCGACGGGGCAAAAATCGTATATTTGTTCTTGGCATCACTGAGTTCTTCTTTGAGCCCGGAATCGGCTACTAAGCCAAAGAATTTGGACGCGGCGCCCGTGTCCTTAAGAATAACATAGACCGAATCCGGTCGCGTATCGGCGGCATGCGCGGTACCCGCAAATACCCCCATCAAACACATGGATACCATGGCCGCAACAGCGATCAACCTTTGTCTGTTCATAGGACTCTCCTAACGTTCAGGTAACTTTCAGGACGATGGCAGCCCGGAATCGGGCAAAAGATCAGGTTCTTGTGCAGTCTATGAAATATACATATCCTCGGCAATGGTCAATAAACGATTCTTCGCCAAGGCCCCCCTTGGAGCGAGTTGATAACTAGAAAGCGTCTCATGTTCGATTTGGATCAGGATTTTTTACCTATGCTGGCTGATTTAGCTAAGGGGGGTGCCTTCTCTCTTGTCGCGGCCTCTTTGGCGTCCCATTTCGGGTACCGCTCCGCCGAGCGCCTGCCCGGCGAAAGCCGTAAGCCTCACTGCGTCTTTT
>JBFWLD010000177.1:0-4432 GCA_050252315.1 Bdellovibrionales bacterium | reverse complement strand
TCGACCCAAAAAGAGAAAGATGAGACATGGTCGATCCTTTTTTGACAAAAAGTGGGGAAGCAAAAGGATGGTACAGCCGAAACTCGCCCTGAGGCAAGAAGTAACCAGTTGAAAAAACAAGAACATAAAAAGCCCCAACTCTTTAAATATCACTTTAATAGTGGTTACCAACTTGTTGAAAATAAATAGAGTCCTTGTTAATTGTTTATTATCCGTAATAACATACCCTTATAGTAACCGAACGAATTACGTCGAAGTTTTTTTAAAGGTTATTGTAGATGAATGCGCTCGTAGAACAGTTTGCGAATATGAGCGGACCCCCCAAAACGGAGCCCGACACACAGCCCAGTGTTGCGCCTGCTCCGCAAAAAGAACCAACGCCCATCGACATTATTACAGGCTATTATCAGCTTACAGAAACCGATCCCCTCACGCAAAAGCTAAGCGGAGACGCCGTTCAGTATAATCAGGTATGGGAAGCGCATACCCTCAACATTCACGACACGATCAATCATGAAGAATCGACGGCAGCCATAGCGCTCCAGCTTGCCGATGAATTTCCGCGCATTACGCCACAAGAACGCTCCATGCTTTATGTCGCGGCGTTGTACCACGACATTGGCAAGTTCGACTTACCTCCGGAAACCGTCTTCGTCGAACGTGACTATACCGACACGGAATATAAACTGGTCCAAACGCACGCGGCCAAAAGTGAAGAGATTATCAAAAATTTCAAGATCAACGATTTTAATAACATGATCCGGAAACATAATAAGGAACATCCGGAAAACCAGCTTGTCCTTCTCCCGGACGATAAAGCCATCGTTCTGGAAATCGCCACGCTTGCCGGACAACACCATGAAGATTGCAACGGCACCGGCTATCCGCGCCGCCTGCCGCAGGGCGACCAATCCTTATTAAGCGACATTTTGACGGCAGCCGACGTCTATGATGCGCTCACGTCCAAACGCGTTTATCGCCAGAAACCTTATTCTCCTGCCGTAGCCCTCCACATGATGCATTACGACGAGCCGGGAAAATTCAACCCGAAGGTTCTTGAAAAACTGGACGACCTCATGCTCGGCCCCACATCGCCCGTCCGTCCGTCCGTACATCGCCACCAGCTTGTCGCCCCGCTGCCATCGCCGATGCCGCACTAGAGCAGCGCTACCTCACCTCGGTGCAGCATTTATAACGAACTGATCGCGGCGAACCCCTGAAAAATAAAGAAGACCGGCCAAAGAAGAATAATGCTTCAGGCGCGGTATATCTACCGTATCCCAAACCGTCTTTTTCCCAAACGCAAGACCAAGCCCACCGGCAGCCTGAACGCCGGTAAGAGCAATCCGATCATTGCCTCCATCCCCCGTAAAGGAGAATTGGGAAAGCGAGATCCCCAAACGCCGCGCTTCGTGGCCAAGTATCTCAAGCTTCGTAAAGGGCCCCAAGATAGGTTCGATAACGCCCCCAGTAAGAACACCGTCTTGAATCTCATAAGTATTGGCATAGACTTCATGAGCCCCCAAACGGTGTCCGGCGAGAGACGCAAAAGGATTAAACCCGCCGCTCACTAAAATAATTCTTGAATTAAACAAAGCCTTCGTCGTATCGCACACGACCTTCGCCCCCGGCATTAAGGTCATGCCTTGGGCCGCACGATCAAAAAGCTCTACGGATTGACCTGCAAAGTAACGGCTGCGCAGACGAACGGAAGTGTCAAAATCAATCCTGTTATGCATCGCATCGTCTGTAATAGGATCGACTTGATCCTTAACCCCAATCAACTCCGCCATAACATTAGAAAATTCTTGTTTAACGACCGTCGATTCGACGTCAAAGGCGTAAACTTTCTTCCCCCGACCAGCAGATGGCTGAACGAGAAAATCACAATACAAGCCAACAGATTCTGAAAGCTTCATCCGCGTAAGAAGCTCGTCCTCATAAGAAAGAGCGCCGAGTTTAATATCCAACGCCCGCTCTTCACAAAGCCACTCAGCGTCGCGTCCGCGAACATCTCTTAGAAGAAGATTGGCAAGGTCACCGGAAAGTGTGTGTCCATCACCAGCAATAATCGTAGCGACGGAATCTCTTTTATAAGACTGCATGAAAGCTCTCCCTTAAAAATCCACATTCTTTTTAACAGAATTATTTTCCAAGTCTAGAGCAGATCGTGATTAGGTTGGCGTCCTTAGACGACAAACTAAGCGCGTGAATCTGCTCGGCAGCAATGAGTTAGAGCCTTTTCCAACAATAGAAAGTACGACAACCTTTTCGGAAAAGGCTCTAGAGGGAGGCCCCATTAAATCAAGAGGTTCTAAGCGAAGATAAAAAACCGCCCCCAACGTTTCTCCCCATCCCCCGCCCTTTGTGCAGACCCACCACCCTCGCCTTTTGTGCAGGCCCACCACCCTCCCCCAACGTCTTTGAGCAAAACTTTTCCCCTCAGAAAAGTTTATGCGGAACCCAGTCCGCACCCAGCCCCTTAGGGTGCAGGACTTACAGAATCAAAAAACTGCCCTAAATAAAGGGAAACCGCTTTGTGCAAAAGAGTCGGTTTGGGGGATTGGTTTGTTTTATCCCTAACAAACAAACCATGCTCAAGAGCCATCTTCACCGTAGCTTTTTTCTTCAACCACCCATTCAAGGCAACCAGAGTCGTCGGAAGATCCGTCCCTGACGCAGCATTTTGACTCGCGAAAGAACGAACAAGCCGCACGCATTGCCGGGGAATAAAGGATTCTTCAAGAAGATCACGCACCGCTGGCTTTTCAATGCCAACATAAGCCCGCAGTAAGTTCCCCGATAACTCAGCCTTACGTTCGGGGGTCAGTGTCCCTGCGTCCCGCGAAACGTCATAGACCTGCAACAACGTAGAAACCGTGTTAAAATCAATATCTTCTAAATCCCCATCCATCTTTACCGTACTCTTGTTAAAGCCTTCCCTATTTTCTTAAACGGAAAATACATGCACAACCCTCACGACCCAAAAGTTTGGTTAATATCCTTATTTCTCAAGAACACAACTGTACATCATTAGCGCAGTTCTAAGAGACTTCGGCCTAAGAGCACTCGGCTCGAACGCCATCACGCCGTCCTGCTTACGCTCCTGAAACAAGGCTTTCAGTTCCCTTCGCATCTTCCTTTTTGTCGGCCAGTCTAACTCTTTGTCGATTACCAAAGCGGCAACCTGCGGCGAGAACAAGCTAAAAGCTTCATCCGTCAAATCAAAAGCGTGCTTGACCAGAAACCCAGCCTTTTTGGCCATAGCCATCACGTCATCACACGTTGGATAATGCATGTTATATAATCCTTCACACTCAGCGGTTTTGGCAAACAATGCATTCCATGCCACCCCCGCTTCCGTTTTGTTGAAGGCCCCAAAGTTAAGCACGACAAGAACCGCGCCGGGTTTCAACACCTGATAAATTTCTTCAAAAACTTTGGGCTGATCGTCTTTAGGCACGAACGCCAAAGCATGACGAAAAAGCCCTGCATGAAAGGTATTCGACTTGATGGGAAGGTCCTTCAAATCGCCTTGAACGACCGGAATAAAAAATTTAGGTTTCGATTCTGTCCAAAGCTCCTTATTAAAAATATCAACGCCGATCGGACGAACGATACAATGATCCGGTCGCTGAAGTTGGTCAGCGACCTTGAACCCCCGGATACCGGTCCCTGAACCGAAATCGCCAAGTAAGCATTCGCCATAAGGAAGCGCGGGCGCAATATGTGAAGAAATGGTAGAGTAAAGAAAGCTGTCATCAAGATAACTGTTAATCAGCTTACCCCTGAATACGGCCCGTCCCAACGCAGCCTCCATCCCGCCATAAGGCTGAGCGAGCAGCTCAGCCTCACACCGCCTAAGCCATTTTTTATCTTCCGCTGAAAGCTGCTTCATCGAAAACAAATCTCTTCATTTGAAAAAATAAACTCAAACAATAGAGCGCAATATAACACAGCAAAGCAACCTAAAATAGTTTCATCCCAACCCAGCCCAACAAGTTCGCCTTTTTTAGAAAAGTTAAGTCCCATTGAAAGTGGACGTAGCCCGTATAGGCCCCCTTATTCTCCAATCCCGTTCTCGCCACCCCAAGCCTTTGATGTAGTTGGTAGGCAGTGAGGGTTAGAAGATGAATCACTCACATTACCCACATCATCACCACGGCTGCGGGGAAGCCCTACAAGCCGGATCACTTCAAACACGAATGGAAACGGTGGACAGATAAAGCAAGCCTTCAGGGGCTTGTTTTTCACGGCCTACGCAAAACCGCCACGGGCAACCTTGCCGAGGCTGGCTGCACAAGCGAACAAATCAAAGCCATCACGGGGCACAAAACAGACTGCATGGTGTCGCACTCTGTGGCGGGAGCAAAGCAGAAGGAAAGAGCCAAAGCGGCGATGAAAAAACTGGAAACTGCCCAACTCATAACAC
>JBFWLD010000176.1:0-4506 GCA_050252315.1 Bdellovibrionales bacterium | reverse complement strand
CCTGCCCCGGGCTGATAAGTTGATTTTCAGACCACTTTTTCAGCTTTCGGGCAAGGCGCATAAGCTTATCCTTTCAATTTTGCCTTCAACAAATCGTTGAGCATGGTCGGGTTCAGTTTACCGCCGGTGGCCTTCATGATCTGTCCGACGAAGAAGCCGAACAGTTTATCCTTACCACCGCGATATTCCGCGACCTTGTCCGGATTGGCAGACAGGACCTTGTCGATTTCAGCTTCGATCGCCCCTGTATCTGTGACCTGACGCAGACCTTTTTCTTCAACAATCTGCGCGGCGGCTTTGCCGGTTTCCAGCATTTCGGCGAACACGTCTTTCGCAATGCGTCCGGAAATCGTGTTGTTGCTGATTAGCTCGATCAAACCACCAAGCGCTTCGCCATTGATCGGGCTTTGGTCGATGGTCAGGCCGCGCTTATTCAACACGCCGAACAATTCACTGGTCACCCAGTTCGCCGCCAGTTTGCCGTCGCGGCCCTTGGCCACGGTTTCAAAAAACTCGGCATGCGCTTTTTCTGCGACCAGCACCGAGGCGTCATAGTCGGATAGGCCGTATTCCTTAATGAAACGGGCCTTTTTCTCATCCGGCAATTCCGGCAAGCCGGTTTGAATCGCATCGACCCAGGCCTGTTCCAATTTAAGCGGCAACAGATCCGGGTCTGGGAAATAACGGTAATCATGCGCTTCCTCTTTCGAGCGCATCGACCGCGTGATGCCTTTGCCCGTATCCCACAGGCGCGTTTCCTGTTTGATTTCGCCGCCCGCTTCGAGGACTTCAACCTGACGCTGGGATTCATACTCAATCGCCTGCATCACAAAACGGATCGAGTTCACATTCTTGATCTCGCACCGCGTGCCGAACTTTTCCGTGCCCTTGCGGCGCATGGACAGGTTCACGTCGCAACGCATCGAGCCTTCTTCCATATTCCCATCGCAGGTTCCCAGATACCGCAGGATCGCGCGCAGTTTCTTGAGATAGGCCGCCGCTTCTTCACCCGAACGCAAATCAGGCTCCGACACGATTTCCATCAACGCTACGCCCGCGCGGTTTAAATCCACAAAGGTTTCCGTCGGGCTTTGATCGTGCATGCTTTTGCCCGCGTCCTGCTCCAGATGCAGGCGCGTGATGCCGACCGTGCGTGAATGGCCGCCTTCGAGGTCCAGAATAATCTCGCCCTTGCCCACAATCGGCTGAGTAAACTGGCTGATCTGATAGCCGTTGGGAAGGTCCGCATAGAAATAATTCTTACGATCGAACACGGATACCAGATTGATTTGCGCCTTTAGGCCTAGCCCTGTACGAATTGCCTGTTCGACGCAATATTTATTGATGACCGGGAGCATGCCGGGGAAACCGGCATCAACGAAGCTGACATGCGCGTTGGGCGCCCCACCGAAAGCTGCCGAGGCTCCGGAAAAGAGTTTGGCCTTTGACGTGACTTGGGCATGGACTTCCAACCCAATGACCATTTCCCATTCGCCCGTCAATCCTTGTACATATGCCATGTCTGCCCCAATAAGATGTAAGAAAAAGATGGGGTAATTTGCGTCCTGAAAGCCCGGTTGTCAAACCCCCAAAAAGCGTCCTATTTTAGGGCATGTCCTCAATTGTCGAAAATTTGCGGGAGGTTACCCGCTCCATCCGCGCCGCTAGCGAAAAGGTTGGCCGGACGGCGGGCTCTGTCACCCTTGTCGCCGTCAGCAAAACGCATCCCGTCACCTCGATTTTAGAGGTTTTACAGGCCGGGCAACGTGTTTTCGGCGAAAACAGGGTTCAAGAAGCCATGGGTAAATTTCCTGAACTAAAAAGGGATTTCCCGGATTTGGAGCTGCACTTGATCGGGCCGCTTCAAACCAACAAAGTTCCTGATGCCGTTGGTTTTTTCGACGTTATCGAGACGCTGGACCGGCCTAAACTGGCGCGGGCTTTGGCCAAGGAAATCCAAAAACAGGGACGGGCCCCTCGGCTTTACCTCCAAATCAATACCGGCGCGGAACCCCAAAAAGCCGGGGTGTTGCCGGAGCATGCCCCCGCCCTTCTGGCGCTTTGCCGCGACGAGTTGGGGCTTACTATCGAGGGGTTGATGTGCGTGCCTCCGGCGCAAGGGGACCCCGCGCCGCATTTCGACCTTTTAAAGGAAATGGCCCGAAAAGAAGGGCTTTCCGTGCTGAGCATGGGCATGAGCGCGGATTACCCGATCGCCATCGCGCACGGCTCGACCCATGTTCGCGTCGGCACCGCTATTTTTGGCGCGCGGCCTGTCTCATTCACGCCATAAAGGCTTGGTATCCCTTTTTCTCAAACTTTTGTTAACCTTGTTGGCTTTCTGTTTTTTCTGGGTATGATGGAGGCCTCCTTACTGATTCTCTTAAGGGTTTGTCGCCTATGACTAAGCGTTTTCTCTTTTCCTCTTCGGCTTTGCTCCTGTCTTTGATGCTTGTCGCCCCAGCTTTGGCTCAAGAGACAACGAACGCCGCCGTCACCAATATGGAAATGCGCCTGTCCTCTGTCGAGGATCAGCTTCGCGCCCTAACCGGTAAAGTCGAGCAAATGGATTATAAAGCTCGCCGCTTGGAAACCGCTCTGCAGCGAATGCAGGACGATTATGAACAACGCTTGATGAAACTCGAAACCGCTGCCTCTGCGACAAGACAGCAAGTCTCCGTTCCCGCGAGCCCCGCTTCTTCTGAACCGTCGGACGAGAACGAAGACGAAAATACCTCCGAGCAGCCAGCGGTCACGGGTTCTTTGGGCGGCGTTAAAGTACGCGGCAACACCGTTACCGGTGGTATTATTAATCCTCAGTCTCCGCCTTTGCCGGACAAGCCTGATGATTACGGGCTGACCGCGCAGGAGGCTTATGATCGCGCGTTTGGCCTTTTGCGGCAGGCCGATTATGAAAATGCCGAAAAGGCCTTCAAAGGTTTTATTGATAAATTCAAAGACGACAAACTCGTCGATAACGCCAAATACTGGTACGCCGAAACTTTTTACGTTCGTGGCAAATTCGGCGACGCCGCCATCGGCTTTGCCGATGCGTTGCAACAGAATCCTAAGGGGAATAAGGCCCCCGACTCTCTGCTAAAGCTCGCTATGTCATTGGGGGCGATGGAGAAAACGCAAGATGCGTGCGATGCTTTGTCGGCGTTGAAGGCTAAATATCCTACCGCTTCTTCGACTATTCGTTCTCGGGCTAAACAGGAATGGGCGCGCTTGAAGTGTAAATAGCTCTATAGTCAAATATAATAAGAATGAACTTTTGAAAGAGCGTTTGGGCGAAGTTCGTTGAGATGAAGTGGTTTGTAGGGGGGATGAAAGCTAACCCCACCCCGAAAACGACAAGCGTTTTCGACCCGCCCGCAAGGGGCGGGTGGTTGGGCTTGGGACGTGAGGCTGAGGTTTGGGAAATACTCGGCGGGAGGGGAGGCTTACGAAGGGAGAACGAGATGTTATAGTCATTTGAAATAAGAATGACTATAAAATTTTCCTGCTTTTCAGAACAGATCGTGATTAGGTTGGCGTCCTTAGACGACAAACTAAGCGCGTGAATCTGCTCGGCAGCGATGAGTTAGAGCCTTTTCTTTCCGGCATTAGAAAGCGCGACAACCTTTTCGGAAAAGGATCTAGGCGCGGCGGCGCATGCGGTAGAGCGCTATACCGCAGCCGATCAATCCGATGACCAACAGGCCGCCGACCCCAGCGCCGACCTTGATTACCAGCATTAACAATTCCCGCGTTTCGTCTTGCTGCGGCTGTGCGCCCGTATCTTCCGGAAGATCGTCATAGGAGGCTTGGAGATGGATGGACTCGGCCTCTTCCTGATCGTGCTGTGCTGCACGCGGGGTCTTACCGCTCTTCAACCGCGAAACTTCATCGCGCAATTTCTTGTTCTCTTCCATCAAGGAAGCAAGCTTCGTGGTTTGATTATCATTCGCGACCTTCAATTCCTGAATGGATTTAACGGTCAAGGCCACAAGGTTGTCGTAGCTTAAGCCAAAGCGCGTTTCTTCGCTGCCCGTCACAACTTCGGGGACGACCTTCTTCACTTCTTGCGCGATCAGACCGATCTGGGGCTCATGGCTGTCCTTCATTTCGTAATTCACGGGTTTGAGTTTCATCAAATCCTTGAGGCCATATTCTATCGGTCGGATGTTTTCTTTCACGCGCGCATCGGAAATGCTGGTCCATACGCCTGCTGCCGACAGATACGCGCCGTTGCCGTTAGCCGATGTGGACCCGACTTGAAGCGGATAGGCCGCGACGGTCGTGCCCAAGTTGATGCCGACCAACTGCGCCGCCGTGTCCGCGTTAATCACGTTTTCAATATTCAAGAAGTTCGAGGTGTCGGCGGCGGGAGTATCGACGGCGCTGCTGGTGCCGATCAGGATGTTATGGTTGCCGGAGACGAGCGTTGTGCTGGCGACCCCGAAGCCCAGCGCTACGTTGAACGAGCCTGTGTACGTCCCCGTCGTCCGCCCCATCGCATAGGAA
>JBFWLD010000175.1:0-4523 GCA_050252315.1 Bdellovibrionales bacterium | reverse complement strand
TGAAGCCTTTTTGTGTTTGTTCGACCTTCGTCGAACGGGCACTCGGCCACCTCTCCGCACCAACAATGTATCTTCCTGCATGATGCCAAGTGTTGAAGCCTTTTTGTGTTTGTTCGACCTTCGTCGAACGGGCACTCGGCCACCTCTCCGCACCGGCAAGGTACTGTCCTTTACCTTTAAGGTTCCGTATTCAAGATTATGTGCCTTCGGCTTTGGTTTGAGCGAAAGCGATACAATCTATTTCAAAACGGAAGTCGGAACCTACCCTTTTTGCGGACAAAATCAAAGCTCTTTTTCACGCTTTTGCCACATTAACCTTATACAAAAATTCTTCCAGAATTCGACGGGGCCGTCTCCGACTCTTCTGGCTTTTGCTACCAAAATATGGTAGCCTTCCGTCGCTTCGACAAGCCGCATACACCCAGAGGTTTCATGCTGACAGCCAATCAAAAGACGCTTTATGCTTACGAATCCGAAAGTCAGGCCTATATCCGCAAGACGCCGGATCATGTGACAGGCTCGGCCAAAGAATGGATCGACGAGGCGCTTTCCGGCCTGCATGAAACCGCCCATATTTTCGAGATCGGCAGCGGAAATGGACGCGACGCGGATTACATCGAATCTCTGGGGTTCGATATCGAATGCAGCGATGCGGCTCAATCCTTTGTCAGCACTCTTCTGGCCAAGGGCTTTAATGCGCGAATTCACAATGCCATTTTGGACCCCATCATCGGCAGCTATGATTTCATTTTCGCCAATGCGGTTCTTCCCCACTTTACGCATGAAGAAGCGACGTTGGTGACCAGCAAAGTTCTGATCGCTCTTAAACCCAGAGGTCGCTTTGCGTTCAGCCTTATGAAAGGCGAAGGGGAACGCTGGTGCTCCCAAGAAATGGGGGCTCCCGTTTGCTATTATTACTGGACGCGCCAACAGGTCGAAGCCCTGCTTCGCACCACCGGCTTTCGCAAATGGTCCATTACCGAAGATACGACGGATTTCCTTGAAGAAAACGTCTGGCTTCGGGTTATCGCCTATAAGTAAGCGGCTGGACCATATCCCACAACAGCTCTAAATCCTGTGGTCGGGATAGACGATGTTCTCCGTCTTTAACCAGCGTTACCCGTACATCCTGCGACTGGACATGATCTGCGATCGCAAGGGCCGTCTTCCACGGCACTTCCGGATCTTGCTTGCCATGAATCAGCCTCACCGGGCAGTCGATCTTTAAAGGTCCACGCAAAACAAGATTGTTAACACCATCATCTAAAAGCTTTTTCGTGATGGGCACGCGCAGCTCCGGCGGCGCATTATCCTCATAGAAGAAGCCATCCCGTGCCAGCGATTCTTTTTGCTCCGGCGATAGGACTGAACGCATCAGGTCCTCCGTAAAGTCCGGCGCGGCGGCAATCCCCACAAAACCGGCCACACGTTCCGGCCTTGCCCGGGCCAAAAGCAGGCCGATCCAGCCCCCCATGGAGGAGCCCACAACGATTTGCGGACCTAAAGCGATTCGATCAAACACCTCTAAGGCGTCGGAAAACCAATCACTTATACAGCCTTCTTCAAACTTTCCTGAAGAAGCCCCATGGCCGCGATAGTCAAACCGGACATAGGCCACGCCCTTTTCCGTACAGCGCTCGTCCAGAAAAAGGGCTTTACTGCCCGTCATGTCCGAGGCAAAGCCGCCAAGGAAAATAATCCCAACGTCACTTTGTTGACCCGAAGCTGCACTGCGCTGTTGATAGGCAAGCTCTCGATCCGGTAAGGTGAGCTTAAGAGGTTCCTGATTCAACATTTTTTCGTTTGTCTCCCATGTCTGCATCATCTGGTCCCCAGTCTAACAGGAAGAATCCCGCCGACAAGCCCCCGGCGCTGCAAGAACGCACAACCGTTTTGCACATCACCGACACGCTCGATCTGGATGCTCAGTCGCGCGAGGTCGTTGATCTGGCAATCCAGACGCATCGTTCGGGGTGGCGGCCTTTGGTCGCTTCGGCTGGCGGCGCTCTTGTTTTGGAAGCCGAGCGCGCCGCCGTACGGCATACACGCCTGCCCATCGGCACCAAAAGCTTTTTTAAAGCATGGCGAAATCGCAAAAAACTTGAGGCGCTGATTGAAAAGGAAAAACCCGTTTTGATCCACGTTCACGGGTATGAAGGGCTTGCCACGGCGCTTAAACTCTCCTTGAAAAAAAATCTGCCTCTTTTGGTCGATTTGACCGAGCCCTCCCCCATTACCACGCAACGACGCAAAGTCCTTCAAAACGCCGCAAACCATGGGGCACGCTTTCGGGTGCCGACTGACTATATGGCGCATCATTTATGCAAGGATCTGGGCCTTCAAACGCAATATCTTTATCGGGTGGCCCCCGGCATTGATCTTCAATGGTTCGAAGCCGTACGCGTCACGCCCGAACGGATCAACAAGCTCCAACAAAGTTGGCGCTTGCCCGAACAATCCATCGTGTTGGTTATGGCGACTCCGCTGGCGACCGGATTCGGGCATTACGCTTTGCTGGAGGCGTTGACGGCCTTTAAAAACACGGACCTGTACGCGGTCTTGATCGGCGATGACAAGACTTCGCCTGGTATGCGCGCCAAAATCGAAAAAATGGTCGTCGATATGGGATTGGAAGGCCGTATCATCATGCCGGAAACCTGTACCGACTGGCCTGCCGCCTGCTGGCTGGCCAGCGTCGTCACGGCTGTCAATGTTATGCCGCGTGGGCAGGCTCCCGAACTCTTGGCGGCACAAGCCATCGGTCGCCCCGTCATCGTGACCGACTGTGGGGCGAATGCCGAACTTGTCAAAAAGAACGAAACGGCATGGGTTATTCCTCAAGACGACAAAAACGCTTTGATAACGGCGCTTCAGGAAGCTTTGGGTATGGCCTCGGCTCGGCGCGTCGATCTGGCGATCAAGACCCGCGACTTTGTGACGGAAACTTTCCCCATGGAATTATGGCGCGACTCCATGTTCGGGTTGTATGATTCGATGCTGGCGGCGCCCTCTTTGGCGGTGGCGGCATGAGCGTAAAGACATCTTCCTCCAATCCGGAAGCTGAATGGTTCGGCTTTACCAAGGTGGCTCCGGAGGAAAAAACCGCCAAGGTTATCGACGTTTTTTCTTCGGTGGCTTCGAAATACGATTTGATGAACGATCTGATGTCCGGCGGGCTGCATCGCCTGTGGAAGGATCACTTCGTCGGCATGATGGCCCCTCGGGCCGGGGAATCCATTTTGGATGTTGCCGGTGGAACCGGCGACATCACCTTACGATGCGCCCGCGCCACCAAGGGACAAGCCCACTTAACCGTTTGTGATTTGAACTATGAAATGCTCAAAGTCGGGCGGGAAAAGGCTGTGGATCAGGGGTGGTTATCCCAAATCGACTGGACCGTCGGGAATGCGGAGAGCCTGCCTTTTGCCGAAAGCAGCTTTGACCTTGTTTGCATCTCTTTCGGGCTGCGCAATGTGACTCGCATTGACGCGGCTTTAACCGAGTTTTTCCGGGTATTGAAGCCGGGTGGGCGCTTTTTTTGCATGGAATTTTCGCCCGGCGTCATACCGCCGCTTAAAAAAGCCTATGACCTTTACAGCTTTTCCGTGCTGCCTTGGCTGGGAGACAAGGTGGCGCAGGACCGGGAATCCTATCAGTATCTAGCTGAAAGCATTCGTCAATTCCCGCCGCAAGAGGAACTGGCCTCTCGCATGCAGGCCGTCGGCTTTGAACAGGTTAAATGGAGCAACCTGATGGGCGGCATTGCCGTTATTCACCGTGGATGGAAACTTTAATTAAAAAGAACAATACGTTATAATGCACCTATGACAAAGCAACCATCCGCCCCTGCCCCTGCTGAACGACGCCGCCAAATGCGGCGACAGGGGGATATTTTGCTCCCTAATTTTCAGGACATGATCGACGGGGCGGTACAAGGCATTCTGATCCATAAAAACTTCAAGCCGCTTTATGCCAATACCGCTTTTGCGCATCTTTTCGGTTATGCCAAGGCGGATGAAATTACCTCTATGCCGTTGATCCGGCCTCTTTACCCCCATGATATTTGGCCGGAAGTCGAACAGGAATACAATGAGCTGATCCGCGGGGAAAAGGTCGAACCCGTCCATCGCATCAAAGTCGTGCGTCGGGACGGACAGGAAATCTGGCTGGCTTGCACGCGGCGCGTCATCGACTGGCACGGGCATAAGGCCGTTCAAATTTCTGCCTTTGATGTGACGCAACAAGTCGTCATGGAACAATTAATGCTCGGCAACGAGCAACAACTACGCGCCATTTTGGAAATTCTTCCCGTTCCTATTTTTATCTCGCGCAGACGCGATGGACGAATCCTGTTCGTCAACCGCAAAACCTGCCTTTTGCTACAGCAAAGCGCCGGGCCGTTGCTGAAGGCTCAATCGTCTGACTTTTTTGTCGAAGAAGAAGATCGCAAAAAAATTCACATGATGGTGGATGCCGTTCACGATGTGCGCGAAATCGAGGTTCGGATGCGAACCGCTCAGGGT
>JBFWLD010000174.1:0-4556 GCA_050252315.1 Bdellovibrionales bacterium | reverse complement strand
TACTCAATAGTGTTATTGGAGCACAAACAATGGGGCTATCCCCTGAGGAGGTAATGCCGCGAACCACAAAAAGGATAGAAGCTCATAGAAAAGCGCAAGCAGTAGAATTTTATCAAACGACTACAGGTAGAACTGAGCTTAAATGCTAAGGACTCTCCTGTCTCTCCATCTCTACACCGTCAGCCCTATACTGTTACCTTATGTCTTAGATACATTCTGTTACCCTTATGTCTGGTCTGACCTATCCGATATGGAAATATTAAAGTCAGGACAAATTGCAACGCGCTCTCGCGAAAATTCCCTGAATAAAATGATTAGCTGAGGATCATTTTATTCAGGGAATAGAGGAAGGGATTGATGTTCGCCGCTGCGCAGGTCCGAACCCCACTCAGTTATTAAAGCAAAAGGCCACCCTCAGGGGTGACCTTTTTGTTTTATGGCGGAGCCGGAGGGATTCGAACCCTCGATAGGAGTTTACCCCCTATAACGGTTTAGCAAACCGTCGCCTTCAGCCACTCGGCCACGGCTCCGCATTCAGGATGTGCCCCGCCCCTCCCTAAAAACCAGCGGGACGGAGGAGCGACCTGTATAGCTTGCTTTTACAAGCCTGAAAACCCAAAAATCGTCTTTCATGAACAAAAAAATAGGGTTACCGAACATAGGCAAAATGATAGAAAGAGCCCACGCCAACAATAGAAATCCGCCCGATGAAACGTCTTTTGAGGTCCCAAAACCACACAATACAAGGCATATTGCTGGGCCTCGGCGCGTTTACCCTCTGGGCCATCAGCGATGTAGGAATCAAATTTACCGGCAAAGCCAGCATGCCGCCGTTGCAAATGATCGTGTTAATTGCCCTTGGAGGCATTACCTTCCTGCTCGCGACTACCGCCGCACGGAAAAAGGTGAAGGCCTTCATCCCGGTAAACAAACGCATGCTTTTAGCCGCCGGTGTGCTCGGCCTCGTCAGTAGTTTCGTCAACATCATCACGTTTACCTATCTGCCGCTAACCACCGTTTACGCAGCCCTTTTCGCCTCGCCGATGATCGCGGCCTTGATGGCCCGCCTCTTCATGAAAGAGCCTCTGGGCAAACTTCAATTTTTTTACATCTTCATTGGGTTCTGCGGCGCGGTAATGGCCGTCAATCCGTTCAGCGCCGACCTGCACGGTGACAGCGCCTTGGCGTGGATTTTATTGCCCATTTATCCAGTGCTCTTTGCCTCGTCAACTTTATTCATACGCCTGTTACGCCGCACCGACACGAATGAGGCCATCTCTCTTTATATACCGTTGATCCGCGTTGTCGTCTATGGTCCCCTTGTCCTTCTGTCGTGGCACCCTATGCCTGTGCTTTACATCGCCGTTATTTGCGGCGTCGGAGCCATGGTTTCCGCCGGGAGTTTGATCTTCGCCCAATCGTTAAAACTCGCCGACCCTGCCGTTATCTCCCCTTTGCATTATTCCCAACTCATCTGGGGGACAATTTTCGGTTATCTGTTTTGGCAAGACCTGCCTGCATGGTACACGATCACAGGCGCGATTATCATCATCGTCTCCGGCATCAAAGGCGCACAGTTAGCCTCCCGCCGCGAGAAAGAGCTGCTGGCTCAAGCCGCGCGCGACCCTCTTTAGGATCAAAATCAGGGCTCAGCGCCCGCACGTTCGGCCTTGATCTGCGCCTCGGTCAACTGAAAGCCCATCAGGATACGAAAATCCGAAGCGTCTTCATCCTCTTCCAAAGGCAGAAACACCCGCAAAGGCTGAACCTGCTCAGCCAAAGGCAAGCCCTCCTTAAACGTGAAAGAAGCGGTCATCAGCTCCTTGCTTAAAATGCTGTTGTCCGGACGGATCACAGAAACGAAGAAAGGAAAGCTAACGGAATCTCCTCCCAGCCGAGGCCCTTTTTGCGCCTGCAAGGCAAGATCGTAGCTAATCTCCAGCCCGTCATCGCCATATTCGCATTGACCTTCAACATGGCCCATATGCCCAGTAGCGACGAGCGCGGACGGATCTGGAGCCTCCGCGCCATAGTCGCGTATCGTCTCAAGCTCGCGCAAAATAGCGACCTGCGGACATTTACGCGGCGGTGGAGGCGGCACATTGGCGTCCTTATCCCCGTCTCCGGCACAAGCCGTCAGCGCAATCGTCAATACCAAAAGAGGCCAAGAAAATTTCTTCATCAAACCCGCTCCGATCATTTTTAAGATTTAAGGCCGGTCCCATGAGCAAACATCCAGTAAGCAACATGAAGCAAAGCCATATTGATCAAAAGAAGAATCGCCATGCCACCGATCAGGTTACCTTCATGTATGCCAATAAAGCCGTAACGGAATCCGTCGATCATATAAAAGAAGGGATTCATAAAGCAAACGAACCGCCATTCCTGAGGCAAAGACGTCACCGAAAAAAAAGTGCCGGATAAAAAGGTGGCAGGCATAATAAGAAAATTTTGCACGCTGCCCATGTGATCGAACTTATCACCCCACACGCCTGTAATCACGCCAATAAGAGAAAGCATCATTGAGCCCATCACGGCGAAATAAAGAATGAACCAAACATTATGAATGGGGATCTCCGTCAACAGCGCCAAAACGCCATAGGTCACAGCCCCGACGAGCAATCCGCGAATAAGTCCGGAAACGGCGAAGCCCATGGTCAGCTCCATCGGAGACAAAGGAGGCATCAACACATCGACGATATTACCCTGAACCTTAGATAAAATCAGCGAGCTGGCCGTATTCGTAAAAGCGCTGGGGGCCATCGCCATCATAATCAGGCCCGGCACGACAAAATGAAGGAAAGGCACCGAAGCGATCTTGTGACCGCCTTGCATCCCCATGGCAAAGACAGCGTAAAAAAGCAAAGTCATCACCAAAGGGGACAAAATCGTCTGACCGGCAATTTTCAAAAAGCGATGTGTTTCCTTGGCCGTAAGGGTAAAAAACCCCCGCCAGTTCACGGGCCCGACGTCGCGAACGGAGGGCTGAACGGCAAGCTCGGTCAAAACCAAAGCCTCCGCCTCTTCATCCGATTGTTGCTGCATCATATGACGAATGGCTTTCATCCCCAAAAGACCCCGTTTCCACACACAGAGGGGGCACAAGCACCCCGTGCGACAAAAACAGAGTTTAGCAGAAAAAGAAAGCCAGCGACAAGCGATCAAGAGCCCCAAGCTAAGCCATGCCGAAAAAAAATCAGCCGACGGATTGAACGAGCTTATTAGCGCATAACCAATCCAATTTATTGGGACGATTTTCAATATAATGTGTCATAGCGACCAAAACGCGTTCATCAAAAGCCTTTCCGGCATCATTGGCCATGACACTCAAGGCTTCCTTGAACGACAAACCATCGCGATGGGCGCGCGGACTGACGAAGGCGACAAAAGCATTCGCCGCCGAAACAATACGGGCCGTAATCATAATGTCATCGCCCTTCAAGCCTTCCGGAACGCCCGCCCCGTCATAACGCTCCAAAACCTGCCGCAAGGTCGGCACGACAGGACCGTCAAAACCGATGATAGCCAGAATATCGGCAGAGGTCAGAATAGAATCGCGGACGCGTTGCAATTCATCTTGGGTCAAGGCGGAGGTCTTCGTCAGAATACGGCGAGAAACCAGAACCTTGCCAAAATTCATCAACGACCCGGCGATCTCAGCCGCCTCAATCATGATGGGTTCCAACCCCATTTCAACGGCAATAGCCTTGGATAATTGCCCCACGCGCGAGGAATGGCCCGAAGCATAAGGATCGCGACGATCAACAACAGCAACAAGCGTATCAATAACTTGCTTAAGCATTTGCTCCCGGCGTTCGCGCTCAACGATCAGGCTTGTTAAATCCTCCTCGCGAAGCAAAACGCCCCCGTCCATCGAGGCTAACTTGGAAACAGGCTCATAGTGCCGCATCAAAAAACGTGTGCCGCCCTTATCATCCACAACAGGCTCAATAACTTCAATCGGCTCTTCCGAAGCCCTTGCTTCGGCCAAGCGGATCTCTAATTTTTTAGCCTGTTCGTTCGAAAGGATTTTAATGGGAGGTTGACCGATAATCTCGTGGGAGGGTCTGGCAAGGATATGGACAGCGCTGTCATTGACGAAAAAATAGCGATTATGCCGATCAAAAACCGTAATCGCGGCGGGTTGGTGATCGGAAACGAGGCTAAGCATCTCCTCACAATAACGGATACGGTTCTCAAGATGAGTTTCGCGACGCTGATAATCCGTGGACAAAAGGATATGTTCGGAAAGTTTGGCCTCATACGCCGCAACAAAGGCAAGCCCTAACAAAGGAACAACCCCCAAAGCGATCATTCCATAATAAGTCAAGGACGAGGAAGCCTCAGCAGGCCCGGCAAGGATAAGACCGAGCACACCGATCAGCGCCAAAACAAAAAGGATAATAGCAACAATACTTATATAAATATGACGGCGGGTCGCCAAAGAAAGAAAATCCGGACCGTCTTGGGCCTGTGGAGAAAGCATTGTCTCAATTTGAGGATGATATTCCATGGCGCATTCGCGGGGTCAGCACTTGGTTGTGAGAAAGGAAAGA
>JBFWLD010000173.1:0-4562 GCA_050252315.1 Bdellovibrionales bacterium | reverse complement strand
TATGAGCTTATCAACGAACTCGCGAACCGTCTCGGCCTCACGGTTGAATGGACCGAAGAAGTCAATTTCACAACCATGTCGGAGGCGCTTAAAAACAATCATTTTGATTCCATCTGTTTTAGTTTGTATCGGGATTCCCCTCGCGCAAGCTGGACAGAAATGACCGCCCCTATCTTCTTTTCCGGACACGGCGTTTTCGTACGGGAAAAAGACGACCGCTTTTCAGGGCAAGATTTCTCCGTTTTCAATTCGCCGAACATCACCATCGCCGGTGTGGATGGAGAACTTTCTTCAGTCCTTGCTCGCCGCGATTATCCTAAAGCCAAACTCATCACCTTACCGCAGACAACTTCGCCAGCGGAACTTTTGATGATGCTGACGACGCAAAAAGCGGATGTCGTTTTTGTCAATGTCAACTCAGCCACTTTGTTTGCTAAGGCACATCCAGGGCTTATCAAAAACCTTGATGCCACACATCCGATCGCTTTCTTCTCGCACGGATTCGCCTTTAATAAAGGAGAAATCGAGTTGAAAAATATGTTCGATATCGTTTTCGAGGAAATGCAAAATCAAGGATTCGTCAAGAAAATTTTGGAGAAATATCAGCCTGCGCCTGGCGGGTATCTTGCCGTTGCCAAGCCTTACGCGCCCCTATAACAAGCCCAGCGTTTTAAAACTGGCAACATCATTTTTCCCGATAATGATATGATCGTGAATCCGGATGCCGATCGGCGCGCACGCCGCGCAAATCGCGCGGGTCATTTCAATATCCGCTTTGCTCGGCGTTACGTCGCCACTGGGATGATTATGCGCAAGCACCAACGAGCTGGCGCTTAATTCAAGGGCGCGCTGCACGATTTCTCGCGGATAAACGGGGGTATGGTCAATCGTTCCCTTTTGTTGAACTTCTTCGGCGATAAGACGATTTTTTCGGTC
Source organism: Bdellovibrionales bacterium (assembly GCA_050252315.1). Lineage (GTDB taxonomy): Bacteria > Pseudomonadota > Alphaproteobacteria > UBA9219 > UBA9219 > UBA8914. Next base: position 3,626 of record JBFWLD010000173.1, on the reverse strand, counting down.
CAAAAAAAGAAGTCGGAACTGCTCTTTCGTTTCATGCGCCATGACTTGTCGGCAATAATCAACGACACGCTGCCAATTGTTCAAAAGAGGCTTGTTCATGACGGACGCGCGCGTCGCACGTTTGCCGGCAGCGGCGACCGCACAAAAAAGCGCGGCGGCATTTTCACTAAGGCCAAACGACCGAAGACGCGTAGGCGACGCATTCAACACCTCCCACAAGCCGCCGAAATCGACCAGTAATTCTTTGGCCAGTGGTTTAACATCGCGGCGAGGAATGGCCGCAAAAAGCAGGAGTTCCAGAAGCTCATAATCCTGCAAGGCGTCTGCGCCAGCCTCTAACAATCGTTCGCGCAGGCGGTTACGATGCCCTTCATAGTGCGCCTTAACGCGCGCCGGTTTGACACGCTCTTCTTGCGTCATGTTAAGACCCGATATAAGGCGGACAATCCCATCCTTTGGGAGACTTTGTAAAAATCTCGTACCCGTCGTCCGTTACAGCCAACGAGTGCTCAAACTGCGCAGAAAGGGAACGATCTTTGGTCACCGCAGTCCACCCATCCGCCAGAACCTTGACCCCGAACTTGCCGGTATTAATCATCGGTTCAATCGTCAAAAACATGCCGGTTCGCAGCACGTCGCCTTTGCCTTTTTGCCCGTAATGCAATACCGATGGCGCACAATGGAACTCCCGCCCCAGACCGTGGCCACAAAAATCGCGCACCACGGAAAACCCCAGCGGCTCGACATAGGACTGGATCGCATGGCCGACATCGCCCAAAGTGGCGCCGTTACGCACAACGGCAATGCCGCGCATCATGGATTCATAGGTAACCTCGACCAAACGACGCGCCTTAACGGGAATTTTATCGCCGACCATAAACATCCGGCTTGTATCGCCATACCAACCATCCAAAATGACCGTTATATCAATATTCGCGATATCGCCTTCTTCCAGTTTTCTTTCGCTGGGGATGCCGTGGCAGACCACATGATTCAAAGAAATGCAGGTGGACTTCGGATAGCCCCGATAATTTAACGGAGCCGAAACAGCGCCATGATCCCGCGTAAAATCCGCGCAAAGCTTATCCAACTCCTCCGTCGAAACGCCGGGTTTTACAAAAGGCGTTATGTAATCCAAAACCTCTGCCGCCAGCCGACCGGCTTTGCGCATCCCTTCATAATCTTCTGGTCCGTGAATAGGAATAACGTGAGAAATAGAATAATCGTCCGTATCATCCTGCATTTTTATCCAACCCTTTCTATACGCGCCCCTGCTTTGTGGGCCTTCTTCTCATTCATATTGCGGCACATCTTAACAGATAAAAGCCGATAGGCGTCAACAAAAGATCCTTCAAAAAAGCAGGTCGTAAGGCTCAAATCCGTTCTTGACACCAGACGGTTGCTGACAAAAACTGTTCGGGGTTTATTTTAAAATAAAGGATCTGTCGGCATGGCATACACACGCCTTTTAGGGGAACGATACACACCGCTTTACTTTTTTAATGCCCTTATTTCCGGTGAACTGGCGTTGTCTTTCTATCTCTATATTTACTGGTACTATAAAACAGCCCAATCAACGATGCCGACTTTTAAGCAACTAGCGCTTTCCTTTCATTCTCATCAATGGAGCACGATCTTATTAGTCGGCTTTTTCCTCGTAGGTTTCTTGTTTTTCCTGCACCAACATATTCGTCTCGTTTTTTGGAATTTTAAAAATTTTCAGGCATGGAAACACACCTCTCCTTATAAAAGTTTAATGGCAACCAAGGATAAAACCATTCTGCTTATCCTTCCCGCAACCTTATCCGTAAGCCTGATTCTCGTGCTTTGCACCGGACTGATGGCGTTGCCCGACACCGAGCAAATCGAGCCTTTTTTCTTCCCCCTTTTACTCGTGGCGTTGTTCCCTGTCGCTTGGAAAAGCCTACGGCTTTATACGGATTTTTTGTCCTCACGGCTCCTTGAAAAAGCAGCGGCAGGCCCCTTTGGCTCGGCACTGGGACAATGGATCATTGTCTTTTCTTTTGCGCTGATGGCGCTTCCCTTTGCCCTTATCGCTCAAAACTCATCTGTGTTTTTTGTGACTGTCGCGGCAAGTCTGGGGGCGATTTCCCTCTTTCTTCTCGCGATTCTTGTAGCCTGCATCCGTTTTCTGCCGCGCCTTCGAGCCGTGACGCAAGAGCCGCTTGCCCCGGAACTTGCCCCTCTTTTCTGGTTTTCCAGCGGTATTCTGGCGCTTTTATCGTTGGTTTATGTGCAACTTGACGGCGGATTGTCCAACGCCTTTAATTTAGGTCAACGCGCGGATGGACTGCTTTTTATCCTTTTCGCCCTCTTTGTCCTGTGCTTTTTCCTCGGATTTATCGGCAAAATCTTATGGGAGCAAAAAGCGCCCCTTCGATTGATGTTCGAGGGGAAATTTTATTCCTTAGGGCTCTATGGTCTGCTTTTTCCCGCTCTTATAGGAGGGATTCTTTACAGCTACCTTATCAATGTTTGTTGCGTCATGTTTGGGCCCATTCAAGCCTTGTCGATCAGCCATTTTTTAGCCCATGTCCCCTTGCTTCTCTTGCATCTTTGGTGTGTACGTTTTTTCTACCGCCTCAACAGCAAACTGTTTTCCTCTGGGATAAAAAAACCGATCGCCTCGGCATAGCCGCCACGAAAACCCGCTAGCATTGCTGCCGAGCAGATTCACGCGTTTAGGTCGTCGTCTAAGGACGTCAACCTAATCACGATCTGCTCTAGGCGCTTGTTCCGCGCTCCCTTTTCTCTTATGCTGGCAAGGCCCCATTATGTAAGATGCCTTTTTTCAAAGGATAAACGATGAAAAACGCTACAAGAAAACGCATTATGGTAACGGGTGGGGCCGGATTTATTGGTTCTCACCTTTGCCAACGTCTTATTGATGAGAACAATGATGTGCTATGTGTCGATAATTTTTATACTGGCACCAAAGACAATATTTTGCCGCTTCTATCTCATCCCCATTTTGAAATGATGCGGCATGACATTACCTTTCCCCTCTATATTGAAGCCGATGAAATCTATAATCTGGCCTGCCCTGCTTCGCCCGTTCATTATCAATTCGACCCGGTACAAACTACCAAAGTTAGCGTTCACGGCGCCATAAATGTTCTTGGCCTTGCCAAACGAACAAAAGCCCGCATTCTTCAAGCCTCGACCTCCGAAGTCTATGGAGATCCAGAAGTCCATCCTCAAGTTGAAACCTATTGGGGCCGCGTTAATCCCATCGGCATACGCAGTTGCTATGATGAGGGCAAACGCTGTGCTGAGACGCTTTTCTTCGACTATCACCGGCAACACCAGCTTCCCATCAAAGTCGCCCGTATCTTCAATACCTATGGCCCACACATGCATCCTAATGATGGCCGAGTTGTCTCTAATTTTATTGTTCAAGCCTTACAAGGGAAGGATATTACAATCTTTGGTGATGGCACCCAAACACGGTCCTTTTGCTATGTCGATGATCTTGTCGAGGCCTTAATCCGTCTTATGGCAACGCCGGAAACTTTTACCGGGCCGGTTAATCTTGGGAATCCGGTTGAGTTAACCATCACGGAACTTGCCCAAGAAGTAATCAGCCTTACCCAATCGACAGCAAA
>JBFWLD010000172.1:0-4581 GCA_050252315.1 Bdellovibrionales bacterium | reverse complement strand
AATCTTGCCCTCAAGCGTCTCCATCGGGCTTTCTGTCCCAGCGCCTTTAAAAGACAAGTCTTCAATAATTTTGCAAACGTGCCGGATTCTTTCTTCATCCATGCCCTGCCTTTCAAGCCACACACGCGCGACCTTCGGGCCAATATCGCAATCGCCACCGTGTATTTTGTAATCGGCTATGTCGTGAAGAAGAGCGGCAAGGCAAACGATGGTTTCGTCGGCCTTCTCTTCCCGCGCTATGGCAAGGGCGGTAGTGACCACCCTGTGAATATGCCACCAGCCATGCCCGGAGCTTTCACCGTCCAACTCGCGGCGAACGTAATTTCTTGTTTCTTCGATGACGATCTTATCTCTGGCCATGAACCTCTGATACACCAGAATTACACAAAGGAAGATCGAGACGTTGGGGCGGTTGGCTGTAACCCCTTGATAGAAATGGTGCCTGGGGACGGAATTGAACCGCCGACACGGGGATTTTCAGTCCCCTGCTCTACCAACTGAGCTACCCAGGCAATCAAGTGGAATCAAGGCGTAAACGGCCTCATCCCTTATGTGAGGCCCCGCTTATAACCAAAAACACCCCCCTAGCACAATAGCAAAACGCAAAAACCGGGATAAAAAATCAAATGAATAGCCCCTTGTTCCCGATTGCGTTTTTACCATAATCCTTTATAAATAGAAGTATGACAGATCCCATCGACTCCTCCACGCCGAACCCCGCCCCACAGGACGAGCAAAAGGCAGAAAACGCAGCTTCTTCAACCGGAACGCCGTTGAAATCGCCATCCGCTATTACAGTGCGCGCGCCATCGGCGGAAACGCTTTGGGCCGAAATTGCTGTCGCTGTCAATTATTTGACGCGGTTGAACCTCAAATTGAATGTGGAGCCCAAACCCCGCCTTATCCGTAAATCCATGGGATGGTTCCCGCTTGTCGGTGCCGGTATCGGTATTTTCGGCGGATGCGTGGACTGGATCATGACACAAATCGGATTGCCCGGCATTATCACGGCGGCCTTTGCCGTCATCAGCATGCTGTGGGCAACACGCGCCCTTCATGAAGAAGAATTCGCGAGCATGGCCAACCAATACGGAAAAAGTTTTGACAAAGAACAAGGCGTGGGCTGGCTTAAGGAAGAACGTTCGGTTCAATACGGAACGCTGGCTGTTATTCTTGTCATCATCATGAAAATCGGCGCGATCGCGAGCCTGAGCGATAACGAAGTTGTGTTCAGCGCCCTAATCGCCTCGGCCAGTTGGTCGCGGGCCTTGATGGTCGTTATGGCCGCATGGCTGCGCCCCATCCCCGGCGATCCTGTCGCCGATCATTTCCAAACCCCGCCAACATTGCGCATGGTGATGGCCGTCGTAATTGGTATGCTTTTGACCTATCTCGCGCTCGACAATTTTGCAACCTATGTGATTGGGGCTGGCGCTGCCGCCGGACTGATTATCGCTTTGCTGGGGGCGAACCATTTGCGCGGGTACAACGGACCTCTGATGGGAACTTTGCAAGAAATGGTTGAGATTATCATTCTGGGCGTTATCCTCGCGATCCAATAAAACCGCCTAAAGATTGACATTCTTGCCCTCTATCCTCATCCTGTCTTTACTGATTCGTTCTACCGTCATGGGGATTTCCGATGCGCTTTTTTCGCCATACGCTTATCGTCGCCGTTCTGGCTTTACTGTCTTTGACAAGTTGCCGTAGCGCTGGTGAGTTCGGAAGTGAAACAGATCAATTAGTCAATCGTTCGCGCATCACTTTTAAAAGCATGCTCAGCGATAATCAGTATCCGGGGCTTGTCGATCTTGCTTCGCGGGCCAAAGCCATCATCATTGTTCCCAATCAATTGCGCGCCGCTTTTCTGTTGGGCGGACGCGGCGGCAATGCTGTAATGTTAGTGCGCGATGCGCAAAATCAATGGAGTCCGCCAGCGTTTTATACGATCGGCGGCATCAGCTTTGGGTTGCAAATTGGCGGCAATTCTTCCGAGATTATTATTGCGGTGATGACTGAACGCGGATTGAATGCCGTCTTGGATCGACAAGTCACTTTGGGTGGCGATGCGGGGCTTGCAATCGGCGAATTAGGTAAGGGAGTCAACGCCGCGACAGGCCTTGGATTGAAGTCGGATATGTACGCTTTTGCGCGATCGGAAGGGCTTTATGTCGGGGCTTCGCTTGAAGGATCGGTCATTGCGCCGAGGCCGACATGGAACCATCAAATGTACGGGCAAAACGTCACACCGCGCGATATTTTGGTCAATCGTACGGTTTCGACGAACTCTGCAAGCGTACAGAATTTGATCTCCGTCATGCCCTAAAAGGGGTAAAAAAGGCACCGAAAAAACGCCCAAAATGCACTAAAAATGCACTAAAATATCCGTTTTTTACACCATTTTGCATTTTATTCCGCTTAATTAACGATCCATTCATTCTGGTTTGATATGAATAAATCTCTTTTATTTTTAAAGGGATAGGTATTTTTATGCAGGAATTCTCCGCCAACGCCACATTTTCGTACAAACAGAAATTACACCGAATTTTGGCCGAATTCGGCGCCAAAATGCGTCAAATTCACCGTCTAAAACACAAAATGTCAGGTGACCGCCCCCTGCCGGACGGCAGGTCCGGCCTGTCCCGCGCGCCCTCCGGCAAGCCCTCCTTATGGATGAAACTGGACCTGTGGATCGGGCAGCTTGGCGGGTTGAAAAAGAAAGAGCACGACCTTCTGAAAAAAATCCGAAAGGTCGAAGAGCGCCACCAAAAAATGCGAGCCATGCGGCAGCTTCGTCGCGCCGGACCGAAACTTGACGCGCCCTGTCCGTCGCCGTTTGCCGCGCGGGATAACCGGATGAAGATGTGGCTCCTGTTGGCTTTTCTTTATTATGCGTTCCGCCCCCGGAAAAAATCGTTACGTCTTTTTCCTAAAATAACGAATGGGTGAGATTTTTTCGGCGAACACTGTTTACACTCGGCGTTAACCATAATAACCTGAGCGCATCACCCAGCCTCAGGATTCTATGTTTCAATATCACCTGCTCGACTTGCAAAATGTCATGCTTGCCCCATGGGCCCAATCGGCCCGAACGGTTGGGGCATGGCTTCGTTCGCCCTTTAGCCTGCTTTATCATACGGAGATTGGGGAGTCTCTTGCGGCTTTATCCACCCTTTTCGAGCAGTCAACCCGATCCTATAAAAAACCTTCCTTCAATTTCCAGCAAACCAGATTCCGCGGTGACCTGGTTCAGATTTGCGAAAAGACCGTTTGTCGTGAACCTTTTTACCAGTTGTTGAACTTTAGCCGGACGAGCGAAACGCCGAGTACACAAGAGCATATTGAACAAGACCCGAAGGTTTTAGTGATCCCGCCAATGGCCGGTCATTTTTCGACGCTTTTACGCGGGGCCATTGAGCCGATGCTGGCTTCGCACAATGTTTTTGTCATCGACTGGGTGGATGCCAAAATGGTGCCTTTGACCGATGGTTTTTTCGATCTTGAAGATCAGATTGAAGCCATTATACGCTGTATTGAAACAATCGGTCCGGAAGTTCATATCCTCACGGCCAGTCAAGCTTCCGTATCGAGTTTGTGTGCTGTCGCTATTTTAGCCGCTCAGAATCATATTGCGCAGCCTTTATCTTTGACGCTTTTGGGTGGGCCGGTGGACGCCCGCAACCGCGCTGGTCTTTTGGCGCAACCAGCGCAGACTCATTCCTTGTCTTGGTTCAGGAAAACGCATTCCCAACTCGTTCCGCTTTATTATCCCGGTGCATTGCGCATGGTTTATCCCGGTATCATGCAACTGTTGGACCGGATGGCGCTTACCCTTGATCGGCATGTGACGGAACAGATTAAATATTATCAATATCTCGTACGCGGGGATGAAGACGCAGCAGAAAATCACAAAAAATTCTATGAAGAATTTTTATGCGTCATGGATGTTCCGGAAGAGTTTTATATTCAGCTTATCGAGCGAGCCTATCAACGATGCGATTTGCCCAATGGTTCTTTTACATGGCGTGGGCAGAAGGTCGATCTCGCGGCCATTGAAAAAACGGCTATTCTGACCGTTGAGGGAGAGCTTGACGATCTCTCCCCCGCCGGACAGACCCGCGCGGCGCTGGGTTTATGTACAAACCTTTCTGACGGCAAGAAACGGTCGCATTTGGAAATCAACGTCGGCCATTATGGCATTTTCAATGGTCGTAAATGGCGGAACAATATTCAGCCGATGATTCATAAGTTTATTCGCGAGCATTCCGCACCGTAGAAACGGGTTGGATTGCGACCATTCGTCGCAAAAAACGTTTTTGTGCAGAACCTCTAGGATCAGCAGGCCTACGCCACGGGCAAGATGCTGCCTTTGTCGAAAGGACAGAGTGAACCCTTGGCACATTAGAAAACCCCTCCCCGAAATTGAGAAAACCCCTCCCCGAAATCGCGAGCGATTTCGACCCTCCCGCATCAACTCTGTTTTTTTAAGCCGTTTTCAGGGCGGCGTCACGCAGTTTTGCGTTAAGGATAACCAGCAGTTTACGGGCCACGGCGATGAGGGCTTGCAACGGTCTTTTGCCG
>JBFWLD010000171.1:0-4600 GCA_050252315.1 Bdellovibrionales bacterium | reverse complement strand
TCAGCGCAATGGCTCGCGCATTTTTGCGCTGTATTTGAAGGATGGCTGCGTGGAGAAGGATACGCTTTGGCCGTGGGATCGGGCCTCTTACGACCGACGAGTTATTCGCAGACTTCAGGAATCCGTGCAGGCCGCGCGTCGGCTGAATATCAAGCCTATCAGCTATTCCGACAGGCCGTGCCGCCAGCTTCACAAGCATATGCATGCGGCTTATTCTGAAATTCAAAAGGCGATTGCCGATTACAATATCGACCAGCTTTGGGTCCCGGCTTATGAAGGCGGAAATGCCGATCATGATACCCTCAATGCCCTTGCCAGCCATTTTGCCGATCGGATCAGCATTCTTGAGTTCGCGGAATATAATTTTTGCGGCGCGAAGGCAAACTCCCAGCAGTTTCCCTATCCCGACGGGTCGGAAACTACCGTGATGCTCTCGCCTGAAGAGCAAGGCATTAAACGCAAGATGCTTGCGCTTTATGCTTCGGAGCAAAAAAATCTGGGCTATGTCAAAGTCGCGCAGGAAAGTTACCGCGCCTTGGCGGCCTATGATTACAGCAAGCCGCCCCACCCCGGTACCTTATGGTACACTCGGTTTCACTGGGTGCCGTTCCGTCATCCTCGGATTGATTTTACGACGCCTCAGGAAATTTGCGATTCCATCACGGCTTTTTCGCCATAAGCCAGCGGCCTTCCTGAACCTGCCACACGATTAACCCCGGAATGTACAAGAGCAAATCGCGACAGCGGCGGATCACGGCCAAGGCGGCTGCAATTTCCGGTGTCAGCCCCAACATGGAGCCGAACAGCAAAAAGCCTGCCTCCTGCACACCGAGCGCTGCCGGGACGATGAAGGCTGCCGTGCTGGTAGCCTGAATCAACGCCTCGATCATCATACATTCCACGAGGGAAAGCGGATGGCCGAGGAATTTCAGCGCCATCCAGTTTTCAGTGCTACACAGGGCCCATGAGGCAAGCTGCATCACAAAACAATAAAGTGCTTTGCCTCGACGGCGATACATAACGCGCACCGCATGGTCAAGACGGGCGGCGCTGCCTGCAAATTTCTTCCATTTATCACGGAAAAGAAGCGTGAATAGCCGTTCGAATAGGCCGAAAAAACCTACTTTTTGGACATAAAACATACCGCCGATCGCAGGGGCGGAAAGCACGAGCCCCCAAAGCAACTGAGCCGTAACGCTATGGTCGGCCACGCGCATCACAAACAACGCCACGCCAAGCAGCACAAAAACAAACTGAGCCAAGACCGACAGCGTAATTTCGACGACGGTGGAGGCGATCGCCGGAGATTTGCGAACCCCATGTTTCATCAAGACGCGCACAGAGATAATTTCGCCGCCGATGCGGGCGACCGGCATCAAATTGTTGATCGATGCGCGAATCCAAAGCACATACAAAAAGAAAAGCTTGGTGGCCTTGACCCGGCCCGGCAGCAAGGACTGCCACCCCAAAACGCAGGCAATCATCGGCACGATATGAAACAGGCTGGTCCAGACAATGCCCCAGCCTGCCTGATGCAAGGCGGCAAGCACATCTTCATAGCCCGACCAAGCAATAATACCGGTCGCGACAAACAGGCCGACCAGCCCTAAAAACGCAGCAATACGGATCACAGGGCCCCCTCGATCAAGGTCACGACTTCTTCGAGCAAGCGAACGTCTCCGACCGCCAACACATTGCCGGTTGAGTTACGATCCAGCTTTCGGCCCTGCCAATCCGTAACGCATCCCCCCGCCCCTTCGATAATGGGGACAAGCGCCGCAAAATCATAAAGCTTGAGATCATGCTCGATACACAAATCAAGAAAACCCGACGCAATCAAGCCATAGGTATAACAATCGCCCGCCACCGTCGTGGTCAACGCCCCCTTAGCCACCCGTCGATACGCGTCAAGCGACACCGCATTGCCGAAGGGAAAAGCCTGAGGCCCGAGATTGGCTACCGCGTCGCGAAGCTTGGAACAGGGACGCGTACGACAGATCGTTCCGTTCAAGGTGGTTTCATGCCCGCGTGCGCCGATCCAACGTTCCTTTAGAATAGGCTGATGGATCACGCCCAGAATAGGCAGGCCGTCATGCAGCACTGAAATCAGCGTCCCGAACATGGGCTTGCCGGAGAGAAAGGCGCGGGTGCCGTCGATGGGGTCGATCACCCAGACAAACTCGGCGCTTTCGCGCTCCGATCCGAACTCCTCGCCGATAATACCGTCATCCGGGCGGAGCTTGGCCAACAACGCATGCATGGCTTGTTCGGCCTTGCGGTCCGCTACCGTAACCGGGGACAAATCGCGTTTTTCTTCAATCGCAAAGGATGTTCGGAAATAGCTGGCGATGACTTCGCCTGCCGCATCGGCAAGCTTACAGGCGACATCCATCAATTCAGGCGGGCAGGTCTGCAACGTCATGGGAGAGGTCCTTTCTTCTCCCTTTTAACCTAACCGGAAGAATGGGGAAAGAAAAGAAACTTTGAGGGATAGGACAGGGAACAGCGGGGGATGGGAAAGAACCCCTCCCCGAAAATGCCAAGGCATTTTCGACCCTCCCGCAAGGGGCGGGTGGTGGGCCTGCACAAATGGTGGGGTTTGGGAAGAACAACTCAAATAGGCTAAGGCTGAAATAAAGAAATAAATAGAGAAAAATAGACAAAAAGAAAAAGGAAGCAAAGGGAGGTAACGGAAACGGGTGGCAGAGGAAGCTGAAGGTAGAGAAAACGGGAGGTTGGGAAAAATGGGAGGCGGGAAAGAAAAGAAATTCTAGCCTTTATCGTCTCTTTATTCTGGGGTAAAACCTATCGGATTCAACGAAAGGCTTTATCTTCATGTCCAAACTCATTTCTTATCAAGGCGAACCTGGGGCTTACTCCGAAATGGCGTGCAAAAAAGCGGCTCCGGATTATACGCCCCTGCCCTGCCAGACCTTCGAAGACGCATTCGAGGCTGTCATCAACGGCAAGGCCGAGCTTGGCATGATTGCGATCGAAAACTCCATTGCCGGGCGTGTGGCCGACGTTCACTCGCTGTTGCAACAGGGTAATTTCCATATTATCGGCGAATGCTACCTGCCGATCGTTCACCATCTGCACGGTATGCCCGATGCAACGCTGGAGGACATTAAATTCGCGCACGCCCATGTACAATCACTGGCCCAATGCAGGAACTGGCTGCGCACACGCGGGATCAAGCCCGTGACCAAACTGGATAATGCCGGGGCCTGTAACGAGTTGGCCAACGTTTTAAAGGACAAGGCCGTTGGCGCCATTGCCTCGGAACTCGCCGGGAAGATGTACGGGCTCAAAAGCCTTGCCGTCGATATTGCCGATAAGAAGAACAACACCACTCGCTTTTTGGTGGTTTCGCGCGAAGCCAAAATTCCGCCCGTCGGATCGTGCAAATGTATGACCTCCCTTCTTTTCCGCGTGCGTAGCGTTCCCGCCGCTTTGTATAAGGCGCTGGGCGGATTTGCTACCAATGGGCTCAATATTACCAAGCTGGAAAGCTATCTCGTGGATGGGCGCTTTACCGCAGCGCGTTTCCATGCCGATGTCGAGGGGCATATCGACGAAAAGCCCATGCAAAACGCTCTTGAAGAATTGCAATTTTTTGCCGAAGAGATCACTATCCTCGGGACTTATCCGCAAAGTTCCTTTCGCTCCGAAAACTGCTAGGGTTTGATGAAACATTTTCTTTTGCGCTTGTTTGCCGTTATCGGCGTAGTGGCCGTTATCGGCTCGTTGATCTCCGGCACGATCACATGGCTTTGGTTTAAAGACCTGACCGAGCCGCCCCAAGCGCCCAAGGAAATGGTTTTATCCCTTGACCTGACTCAACCGATCAGCGAACTCCCGACGGATTTCAATTTCTCCTTGCGCAAGGTTCTTTATGGCGAGGAAACCTCCCTGTCGCTTGTCTATCTTGTCCGTGCGCTCGAAAGGGCTAAAGACGATCCCGCCGTCAAAGGGGTGATCGTGCGCGTGGGGGCACAGGCTCCCTCGCTCGCGCAAGCACAGGAAATTGATGACGCTATTCGCCGCTTTCGGGAAAGCGGTAAGTTTAGCTATGCTTATGCAGACAATTATGGCTCTTTTGGCTCCGGTGCCTCGGCTTTCCTGAGCGCAAGCGGAATCGAAAACAGGTGGCTTCAACCCGTCGGAGTCGTCGGGATCAAAAATATCGGAATCGAAGCGCCTTTCGCCAAAACCGCTTTGGGAAAAATTGGCGTTCAGGCCGATTTCATCCGGCGTAAGGAATATAAATCCGCCATGGAAACCGTCACCAACGATGCTTTTTCCGCGCCGGTTAAAGAAAATATGCTGGCGATGCTCGGCGATTTAAACGATCAGGTCGCACGGCGTCTTGCGGCTAATTTAAAAATAGATGAGCCTCAGGCTAAAACGCTTCTTTCCGGCGGGCCTTACACCACCGCCGAATCCTTAAAGGCTGGCTTGGTGACCAAGCTTGATTACATGGATTCGTTTTTTGACGAAATCGACTCCAAAGCCGGGAAAAGCGCCAAGATCGTCGATCCGGCAACCTATCTTTATTATCTCGGCATTCAACAAAATGAGGCGCCTAAAAGCAAAATTG
>JBFWLD010000170.1:0-4739 GCA_050252315.1 Bdellovibrionales bacterium | reverse complement strand
GCTCTTCCGATCTCGAATCCATCTTTTTTGCAGCACGCGAGCCAATATTCCCTCAGCCAAAGCGTTAGGCGATACCGCCCGTGCGGAAATCAACCAGCAAATTGTCAATGAACCAACCCTGAAAGCGGCAATGGATAGGGCTAAAAAAATCACTGACTCCCTAATCCGCGAACATAAAATGCATCCATCCTTCTTACTTGGATCAGGGCAGGTCAAGCCAGTCGAGGATGCCCTCAAAAGTCGCCTCGACCATACCTCCAGCTTATACACGTTAAACTGCGCAATAAGCAGTATTGATAACTTTAATAACATGCCTGACCTAAAGTTTGCTTTATCACAGTGGACGCTTACTTTGCTTAAATCAGCCGTCCATCAAGGCCGCGACAATATACGGACACAAAATAAAGCTCTAAGAAGCATGCATGCCGCCGCCCAAGAAACAACAAAAAGATCCATCCAACAAAGAAGGTTATTAATCGTCAGAAGTCACGCTGGAGAACTATACAAAACTGGCCGAATAAAACTCTCGAAAAATACTGTTAGGCCCTATCTCCTTATTGCCCGAACAAACGCTCAGCTTTCAGCTAAATACGATATCCTAGCAGAGCATCCCAAAGACCCGCCCCATTTTTATTGGCTACAATATGGCGTATCAAGAACTTGGCATTCCCTAAAAAATGTCTTTCCCCATAGACATTTGTAAAAATATTGGCAAATATAGGCTTCTGACAGGATCAGACCGCAAGGGGCAGGGAGATCAATATTGCCCTCATCTCGGCTTTCGCCGGTATGACGGAAAGAGATACCGATTTACTGTGGGCCTGATCTTCAATACCGATAAGGAAACTTGTGTATGAAAACGCTTGCCGATATTCGCTCGACCTTTTTGAAATTCTATGAATCCAAGGGTCACACGATTGTGGAATCCTCGCCTTTGGTGCCGCAGAACGACCCGACGCTGATGTTCACCAACGCGGGCATGGTCCAATTCAAGAACGTGTTTACGGGCAATGAAACGCGCCCTTATACGCGAGCGACCACGGCGCAAAAGTCGGTACGCGCGGGCGGTAAGCATAACGACCTTGAAAATGTCGGCTATACGGCGCGGCATCACACCTTCTTTGAAATGCTGGGGAACTTCTCGTTCGGCGATTACTTTAAAGCCGACGCGATCGACTTTGCATGGACGCTGGTCACCAAGCATTTCGACCTGTCTCCTAAGAATCTGCTCGTCACGGTCTATCATGACGACGACGAGGCCGCCGACCTTTGGAAGAAAATCGCAGGCTTTTCCGACGACAAAATCATCCGCATCCCGACGAACGCCAATTTCTGGCGCATGGGCGATGTGGGACCGTGCGGGCCGTGTTCGGAAATCTTTATCGACCAAGGCGACAAGCTGCAAGGCGGGCCTCCGGGGTCGCCGGATGAGGACGGCGATCGGTTCCTAGAGTTCTGGAACCTCGTCTTTATGCAGTTCGAAGAAACCGCCGACGGCAAACGTATCGCTCTACCCAAGCCTTCCATCGACACCGGCATGGGGCTGGAACGCATCGCCGCCATCCTGCAAGGCGTTACCTCCAACTACGACATCGACCTGTTCAAGGCGATCATCGCCACAACCGCCGACCTCGTCAAAGTCGATCCGCAAGGTGCGCAAAAAGCGTCTTTCCGCGTAATCGCCGACCATCTTCGCGCGACCTCCTTCCTGATCGCCGATGGCGTGTTGCCCAGCAATGAAGGACGGGGCTATGTCCTGCGCCGCATCATGCGCCGCGGCATGCGCCATGCGCATATGCTCGGAGCCAAAGACCCGTTGATCTATCGTCTGGTACCGGAACTCGTCAAACAGATGGGGGTGGCCTATCCGGAAATCGTCCGCGCCGAAGCGCTGATTACCGAAACGCTCAAACTTGAAGAAACGCGCTTTAAGCAAACGCTGGATCGCGGCCTGAAATTGCTGGATGAAGAATCCGCAGGCCTCAGCCAAGGCGATGCTCTACCCGGAGCCGTGGCGTTCAAGCTGTACGACACGTTCGGCTTCCCGCTCGACCTGACGCAAGATGTCCTGCGCGGACGCGGCCAAACCGTGGACGTATCCGGCTTCGACGCGGCCATGGCCAAGCAAAAAGAAGAGGCTCGCAAAAGCTGGGCTGGCTCCGGTGACGCGGCGACCTCCAAAATCTGGTTCGAAATTGCGGACGAGTTGGGCGGCTCTGAGTTTCTGGGCTACAGCACGGAAAAAGCCGAAGGCCAAGTCACAGCCCTTGTCCGCAACGGCGCACGCGTTCCTGATGCAGGGCAGGGCGCGGACATCCAAATCATCGTCAACCAAACGCCCTTCTACGCTGAAAGCGGTGGTCAGATCGGCGACACCGGCACGATCACAACCGCTTCGGGCGCAGTGATCCAAATCACGGACACCCGCAAGGAAGCAGGCAAGCTCTTTGTCCATCACGGCCATGTCGAAAAGGGAACGGTCAAAACCGGCGACGAAGTCCGCCTGATTGTGGACAGCGAACGCCGCAGCCAAATCCGCGCCAACCACTCGGCGGCGCACTTACTGCAAGAGGCGTTACGCCAGAAGCTTGGCACGCACGTCACGCAAAAAGGCTCCAGCGTCACGCCGGATCGTTTCCGCTTTGACTTCAGCCACAACGGCCCCGTCACGCCCGATGTCTTGACACAGGTCGAGGCCGAGGTAAACCGTCAAATCCGCATCAATAGCGAAGTCACAACCCGTCTTATGTCCCCCAAAGAAGCCATGGAAGAGGGCGCGATGGCCCTGTTCGGCGAAAAATACGGCGAGGAGGTTCGCGTTGTCTCCATGGGCGCTCCCGGCAAAGACGGCAAGCTGGCCTTTTCCGTCGAGCTTTGCGGCGGCACCCATGTTCGCCGCACAGGCGACATCGGCGTCTTTAAGATCGTCAGCGAAAGCGCCTTAGCTGCGGGCGTCCGCCGCATCGAGGGCCTAACCGGCGTCGGAGCCTTGGCCTATTTCGACGAAAACGAAAAGACCCTGAACGCCATCGCCGATACCATGAAAGCCTCGGTTGCCGAAATCGCAAGCCGCGTGGCGCAAATGGCCGACGAACGTAAAAAGCTGGAACGCGAAGTCGCCGACCTGCGCCGCCAAGTCGCCATGACGGGCGGAGCCTCGGCTACCAGCGAAAGCGCAGCGCCTAAAAAAATCGGCGATGTGAACTTTATCAGCCGCATTTTAAAGGACATGCCCGCCAAGGATTTGAAACCCATGGCCGACGCGTTCAAGGCGCAAGTCAAATCCGGCGTGGTCGTTCTGGTCGCCAGCAATGAAGGCAAAGTCTCCATCGTGGTCGGCGTCACGGACGATTTGACCAACCGCATCAGCGCGGTTGATCTCGTCAAACTCGGCGCAGAGGCCTTGGGCGGCAAGGGCGGCGGAGGCCGTCCCAACATGGCCCAAGCCGGAGGCGACAACGAAAACGCCATGCCCGAAGCGGTCGCCGTGGTTGAAAAGGCTTTAGCGGGATAGAAGTCACTCTGCAACCATTCGTTATATCTTTTCAGAGGGAAGGGGGGGCGTCGTTAGAGTCCACTTGCTCTGGTTGCGGTTCTTCCAACTTCCGGAAACGCAGACTAACGCCGACAGCGAGAATTAACAGGATAAGCAAAACCAAAACAATCGGGTTACCCAGATAGGCCTTTAAGAAAGCCCCGAAGATTTCTGAAACATTCGTGGAAGCATAGTCCATCGTGATCCCCTTCCGGTTCATATTGAGAACATCGGCCAGCGAAAGGCTCGCTGGCCGCCGGAGGTTCAAAACCGCCACAAGAACGGCGCGATACTTTTTAGCTTTACAGCTTGGACATATAGCATCGCCCTCCGGCGCTAAGCCGAAAGGCGATCAAAGCTGGTTATGGAGCAAGCCGTTAGGACGATCCAAATTTGATGAACACATCAATTTTTTTTCAAACGCAGTGCGTACAACATCTCGAACGATTGCTTCGATATTCTCGTCTGTCAAAGTTCCCTGCCTGATGACTTGGCCCCAACGCGCATCATTTAGCTTTGACCGGCGCTCGCAATAAGCTTCGCCATCATCTACAAAGTGATGGTTATCGGGAGCAAATAAACAATTAACATCGCATTCTAAACTATATCGTGTGGTTTGAGGATATAAAATCAATGCGAAATCTTTTCGCCAACTCTGTTCACTTATAACAATAGCGGCTGTCTCTAGTAATTCTAATCTTTCTGGATTGTCGGTAGATTTTAAGAGGACAGGAAAGAAAGGTGATGTTGATTCACATTCTTCACCTACAGTGAAAATGGATACACGGGGGGCCCAAGGGTGAACCGCTGATTCTTTTATCTCAAGAAAAGCCGTTACTAACTTAGAAAACGCATCTGCTGTTATTTTAAGGTTTTGCGAAGTACTCGCGGTTTCTTCGCCAATACGTTTCAGTTGATTTGCACGACGCTCGCGTTCTTGTTGCTCTTTTGTTTCAAGAGATATTTTTGCTTCATTAAATCCAGCATTAATTGCGTGTGAAAACTGCATGAGGTTTTTATCCGTTGTAGGGTTTGAGAGGACGAGTATCCTTCTTTGCAACATAAGTCAATGATTGGATATAGTTAACGTGTTGTATTGTAATGATATTACCTCTATGTCTGGCAAGAGTCTCCTTGCTGTACTGAATAAGGCTATTCTTCATGCAGGCATGTATTTTAACACTAACCGCGTAACAATCCGTCA
>JBFWLD010000169.1:0-4773 GCA_050252315.1 Bdellovibrionales bacterium | reverse complement strand
GCAGGTGGAGGATTATCGCCATTCTGCGCAGTCAGACGGATCTTCCACTGTTCACTATATTCATCATAGTTGATGATAATTTCAGTTGCTTCAAAAGGTCTGCACTTCTGACCGGCGCCCTCAATTGGCGACCGACCACGATCGGTATTCATATGAACTCCCTTTATATTTTACGCATGCACGGCATCAGCCAGCGATTTAACAAAACCTAATACATCTTTGACCATATCCGCCCCCGGCTCACCTTTTTCATCCAGCGAGGCGGTAATCCGTTTAATAATCGCACTTCCGACAATCACACCGTCGGCAGCATCGGCAGTGGCGCGCGCCTGTTCGGGCGAGCTGACCCCAAAGCCGATTGCGACCGGCAAATCCGTAGCCGGGCGAATGCCTTCGACGAATTTCGCCAAAGCGGAAGGATCGGCGCTTGCCCCGCCGGTAATCCCGGCAACGGAAACGCAGTATAAAAATCCGGCGGCATCCTTGGTAATAACGGCCAGTCGCGCCGCATCCGTGGTCGGCGTAACAAAGCGGATAAAGCTCAAATCGCGAGCCTTGGCTGGAACGCGAAACTCCGCATCCTCTTCAGGCGGTAAATCGGGTATGATAAATCCATCGACCCCAGCCTTGGCCGCATCATCCAAAAACCGCATGATGCCGTAGCTGTAGATTGGGTTGTAATAGCCCATCAAAAGGATCGGCGTATCCTGATCCTGCTCGCGGAAAGCGGCAACCATCTCCAAAATTTTGGGCAAGGTCGTCCCGATTTCAAGCGCGCGCACGTCGGCAGCCTGAATGATCGGCCCGTCAGCCATAGGATCGCTGAAAGGCACACCGACTTCGATAATATCGGCCCCAGCCTTGGGCAGGCCGTTCAGCAGCTCGGCATAGGCCTCCAGACTCGGATAACCGGCAGTAGCATAGGTAATCAAAGCCTTTTTACCTTCGGCGCGTAAAAGTTCGAAACGCTTTTCAAGACGGTTGGGTTTGCTCATCAGATTTCGACCCCCAAACGGTTGGCGACGGTGAAGATGTCTTTATCTCCACGGCCTGAAAGATTGACGACCATCAGGTGATCCTTGGGAAGCTCAGGCGCGATCTTGGCGACATAGCCCAAAGCATGCGAAGGCTCGAGCGCCGGGATAATTCCCTCCAACTTGCTGCACGTCTGGAAAGCGTCGATAGCTTCATCATCTGTGATGGAAACATAAGACACGCGGCCATTATCGTGCAGCCAAGCATGCTCTGGCCCGACGCCGGGATAGTCCAGCCCTGCGGAAATAGAATGAGCCTCTTGAATCTGTCCGTCTTCATTTTGAAGAAAATAGCTGCGCATACCGTGCAAAATCCCAGCGCGCCCGCCCGTCAAGGCAGCGGCATGCATGCCCGTTGCGATCCCGTGACCGGCAGCCTCGACCGCGTGGATATGCACGTTAGGCTCATCGAGAAATTCATAGAAAAGCCCCATGGCATTAGACCCGCCACCGACGCAGGCGACCAGCGAATCCGGCCCGCGCCCTTCGGCTTCCATCAATTGCTGGCGCACTTCACGACCAATGATAGATTGAAAATCGCGTACCATCTCGGGATAGGGGTGAGGCCCCCCGACCGTGCCGATAATGTAGAACGTATCTTCAACATTGCACACCCAGTCGCGCAGCGCCTCGTTCATCGCGTCTTTGAGAGAACGCGAACCGCTTTTAACCGGTCGAACCTCGGCACCCAAAAGGCGCATACGGAAAACATTGGGACGCTGCCGTTCAATATCCAACTCGCCCATATAAACGACGCAGGGAAGGTTGAACAAAGCCGCCACTGTGGCCGTTGCCACGCCGTGCTGGCCTGCGCCGGTTTCGGCAATGATGCGGGTTTTGCCCATCCGCTTGGCGAGCAAAATCTGGCCCATGCAGTGATTGATTTTGTGCGCGCCGGTGTGGTTAAGCTCCTCGCGCTTCAGGTAAATCTTGGCACCGCCGTATTTTTCGGTCAGGCGCGGCGCGTAATAAAGCTGGGAAGGCCGCCCGACATAGTGCTTGAGATAATAATCAAGCTCTTTTTGGAAAGAAGGGTCTTCCTGCGCAGCCTTGTAAGCCTTTTCGACTTCAAGGACGAGGGGCATAAGCGTCTCGGCGACATAGCGCCCGCCGTAAGGACCATAATGGCCGTGTTCATCGGGGACGGAGCGTAGAGATTCAGACTGATCGGATGAGTTTTGCATAAAAAGTATGTAGCAAAACTCTTAAAGTTAATAAAGGGAATAGAGGCTAACCGCGAACGATTTTTGTAATCCCCTCGGCAGCTTGCTTGAGGCCCTGAGTCAGATCGTCCTTGCCGGAAAAAGTGTAGGCCCCAAACCCGATCTGAGGCTTAAGATTAGGCCCCCACAGATCGCCCAAAGCGTCGTAAAGAACGGTCGCGACCTTTTCAGCCTTTTTCCAAGCATTGGTATTATCGCATCGGGGCAGGAGAATACCGAACTCATCGGGCGACAGCCTCCCGACGACGTCGCTACGACGAACTTGGTTAATAAGGGTGTCGCTGATGCAGCGAATAGCGGCCTCGACCAGAGCGGTCCCATGCCGATCCTTGATAATCTCAAGGTTTTCGATATTGAAATAGACCACGCTAGAGGTGCTGCCATACCTCTCGTCGATGGCGAGCATGCGCGCGACCTCGCGGTTAAAATCAGGCCGGTTGAGTAAGGCAAGGGCAGGGGAATCCGCCGCCGTGTCACGATCCAGCACGCGCAAGCGCGTCTCAAGCTCCTGAATCCGGACGCGGGCCAAAACCAACTCGGCGCAAAGATCACGCCAAATGACCCGTTGTTCTGGGGTCAAGGGCGCATCGGCCAGTTCGTCGGTCAAAAGATCCAAAGGCGCAGACACGGCATTCATCCTGATTTCCATTTTCCGGCAATAAGACTCTATGCTTTTCATGAAAAAGTTATTAACCTGTGCCTTTCTCGCACGGGCAAAGGGGATAAAAATGGCAGACAAGACAGTCAAAGCCAAAAAAGTCAAAACGGATGCAGCGCCGTTGGTCGGCCTTATTATGGGCAGCAAATCCGATTGGGCGACGATGGAGAACGCCGCCAATGTGTTGGAAAGTTTCGACATAGCGTATGAGACATTGATTGTGTCGGCGCATCGAACACCCCAGCGGCTTTACGCCTATGCCAGCGAAGCTGCCTCCCGCGGAATCAAAGTGATTATTGCGGGCGCGGGTGGAGCCGCCCATTTACCGGGGATGACGGCGTCGATGACAACGCTTCCGGTTCTTGGCGTGCCTGTCATGAGCAAAGCGCTTGAAGGTCTGGACAGCCTGCTTTCGATAGCCCAGATGCCAGCAGGCATCCCGGTCGGCACCTTGGCCATCGGCAATGCCGGGGCTGTGAATGCCGGGCTTTTGGCCGCGTCGATTATCGGGCTAACCGACCCGCATGTTGCGGAACTCTACGCCCAGTGGCGCGAAGTCCAAACCGCCTCGGTCGGGCTGTATCCCTTTGAAGAAGCGGCAGAACCCGAAGAAAAACCTAAAAAGAAAGCCTCCAAACCCAAAACGAAATAATTATGGTTAGGGCGACGGCACTCTATCCTATTTGTCATTCCGGGGCGCGCCTTGGCGCGAACCCGGAATCCCATTTCTTTTTCTAAGCGATGCCAGCATGAAAACGCTTACAGCAAACTCGATCATCGGAATCCTCGGCGGCGGCCAATTGGCGCGTATGACCGCCATGGCGGCGGCGCGTCTGGGCCTGTCCTGCCATGTGTATTGCCCGTCCAAAGACGAACCGGCGGTAGCGGTCTGCGCCGTTCATACCCAAGGCGCGTTTGACGATACCGAAGCGCTGACTCGTTTTGCAAAAGCCGTCGATGTCGTGACGTTGGAATGGGAAAACGTGCCGTTGGCCGCCTTGGACACGATTGCGGCGCACACGCCGGTGTATCCCGGAGCCTCCGTCCTCCGCGTCGCGCAAGACAGAGGCCTTGAAAAACGCTTTGCGCGTGAAGTCGGGGTCGGCACCACGGAGTTTGCGCTTGTTAAATCGGCCCAAGAGCTGGCGCAAGCCCTGACGACTTTTCCTCTTCCGGCCATTTTGAAATCAACGCGCATGGGCTATGACGGCAAAGGCCAAATCACAATCACCCCCGGACTGTCGGCCCAAGAAGCATGGGACGCCATTGGTAGCGATGAAGGCATCCTCGAAGCCTTTGTCGATTTTGAAAAGGAAGTTTCGGTCATTGTTGCGCGTCGAGAAGATGGCGCCATGACGGCCTTTCCGGTCGTCGAAAATATCCACCATAACCATATTCTCGCGCAAACGCATGCGCCCGCCGCCCTTGATCCGGAGGTCGCCAAAGAAGCCACAGCCATGGCCGGTCAATTGGCAACACAGCTTCATGTCATAGGCTTATTGGCGGTCGAGATGTTTGTCCTTAAACAGCCCAACGCGAAAGGCCAGCGCGTCGTGATGAACGAGATCGCGCCGCGTCCGCATAATTCGGGGCATTGGACGATCGACGCGTGCCCGTGCAGCCAGTTTGAAATGTTGGTGCGTGCGGTGGCAGGTCTGCCGTTTGGCAGCGCCACGCCGCATAGCCAAGCGGTGATGTATAATATTTTGGGCGAAGACATGGAAAAATGTCCGTCTTATCTTGCGGACCCGAAAGCCTGTCTGCATCTGTACGGCAAAAAAGAATCCCGTACAGGCCGCAAAATGGGCCTTGTCACGTTCCTTAAAGGCGCATGGTAACCCATTCAAGAAACAACTCC
>JBFWLD010000168.1:0-4861 GCA_050252315.1 Bdellovibrionales bacterium | reverse complement strand
GGAATAATATCAAGGGACCCCAATACGACATCCCTGACCTGTTCCGGCTGAAATACGCCAATAGCCGATGCCAAACGTTTCTTCAACATCACCCATTCATTCCTATTGTGAGGATCACAAAGGTCAACATACACCGCATATCCTCGTTCGAACGTATGAGCCTTCTCCTCCTTGATCCCTTGATCCATCATCTTTTTAGCTAACGGAAATAACTCCATTCCAGCCACGGCACTAAACTGGCTATAGCGCGGCGTATTCTGATAAGCATGGTTAAATATCAAATAGCGGCCATATACTGACATTGTCTCAGCAAGGCCAACCACCTTTGCAGGCGTATCCGGATCGTGCGGATTGCTATGTTTAACATAGGCCTCATATCCTGACCTGAAGAAGAACTCATCGTTCGTCTGAAGCCCCCGCTCCAACATCGCTACGGCATACTTAACCCGTTCCGTTTCAGTCACTACTTTAAGCTGGCTGGCCTTCGGCGACACGTTCCGGCAAGCAGAGTTAGCCATATTATAGGCTTCCATTGGGCTGTTTTTTTCAGACACCTCGGCAAGAAAAACAGACCATTTGGTATGTAATTCAGAATCGTCATCTCTGACATACCGAAAAAACTCTCTCTGTTCTGAATCAAGACCAGCCCAATCTTGTCTCTTCCGAATTTCCTCCATGACTGCTAGAGAACAAACAGCGCTGCCCCGCCTGCCAGCTTTCCAAAGGAGCGTTCCCCCCCTTATCCGACAAGCATCTTCTGCGAGTTTAGATGCCCTTTTAGATCCCAAGTTATCAAAACAATCAGTAAAAACACCCCACCACAGATCAACGTGCGACTGTGAATTAGGATCAATCACACCAAGAAGGTTTTCATGTACGGTGCGAGAGGGTAACAAGCGTTTGGCATCTTTTCCTTGCACCGATCCTTGCACCGAAATGAGCATGGCAATCCATTGCGCACCTACATCAACGACACTATCAAGCGGCAAGGTTTGGGTTGACTCATCTTTGGGGATCGCATCGGTCATAATAGCTCCTTGTTAAATCGTTCAAGCATATAGCGCACTTTATGGCCAAGCCATAGCACCCCAATTGCACCAAGGGCAATAGGTTCGCACCTTTTCTTCTTAGCATTAACCTTAATGCAGAAAAATCTCAGCTTTCCCGCAGCAAATCCGGGGCCGTGGCTTCGGAGGTCATGCGGGACAGGGCTTCGGTGAGGCTGACGACTTCTTGCGCTTGGCCGTCAAGGCGACGGATGGCGACGCTTTCACCTTCCGCTTCCTTTTTGCCGACAACGAACAGTGCCGGGATTTTCTGTAGGCTGTGATCGCGGACCTTGGCGTTGATCTTTTCGCCGCGCAGATCGAGCGTGGCGCGAATGCCAGCTTCGGTCAGTTTGCGATACACCTCTTGCGCATACGCATCCGCATCGTTCGTGATCGTGCAGACCGCGACCTGAACGGGCGCAAGCCAGAACGGGAACTTGCCCGCGTAATGCTCAATCATCACGCCGATAAAGCGTTCGATCGAACCCACAATCGCGCGGTGGATCATATGCGGGACATGCTTTTCGCCGTCTTCGCCGATATAGCTGAGCGCCAGACGACGCGGCATGTTCATATCGACTTGGATGGTGCCGCACTGCCATTCACGACCAATCGCGTCCTTGATGACAAAGTCCAGCTTAGGCGCATAAAACGCGCCGTCGCCTTCATTCAGGACCCACTTCATATTGATACGATCGCACACATGCTGCAACGCGGCTTCGGCGCGGTCCCAATCTTCCTCGGTGCCGATATGCTGTTCCGGACGGGTTGAGAAATGCACGGTGATGCTGTCAGCCAAACCAAGGTCGGTATATACCTCTTGGATCAGATCGCACATGGCGATGACTTCGTCCTCCAACTGTTCCGGCGTGCAATAGATATGCGCATCGTCCTGCGTAAACGCCTGCACGCGCATCAACCCATGACGCGCGCCGGAGGATTCACGGCGGAAGACATGCCCGAACTCGGCCATGCGGATCGGCAGATGGCGATAGCTGCGGCTGCCGTTTAGATAGACTTGTGCGCCGCCCGGACAGCTCATCGGCTTGATGGCGTAGGGGTTCTCGTGCCCCTCTTCCTCAATCACGAACATATTGGGGCGGTACTTGTCCCAGTGGCCCGACGCTTTCCAAAAGCCTGCGTCCAGCATTTGCGGAGTGTTGATTTCCGTATAGCCGTGGCGGGCGATCACGCGACGCATATACTCCATCAGTTTCAGGTAAACGGTCCAGCCGTTCGGGTGCCAGAAGACCTGCCCCGGCGCTTCATCCTGAAAATGGAAAAGGTCCAGATCGCGCCCAAGTTTACGGTGATCGCGCTTGTCGGCTTCTTCCAGCATGGTCAGATAGGCTTGAAGTTCCTTATCGTCACGCCACGCCGTGCCGTACATACGCTGCAACATCGCGTTGTTCTTGTCGCCGCGCCAATAGGCGCCCGCCAACTTCATCAGCTTGAACGAGGTTCCAATGGCGCCCGTGGACGGTAAATGCGGCCCACGGCACAGATCGCACCACGCGCCTTGGCTGTAGATAGTGATAGTTTCGGATTCCGGCAGATCGCGGATCAGCTCGACCTTATAGGACTCGCCCTTCTTTTCGAACAACGCGATCGCATCCGCGCGGCTCATGACTTGGCGGACGATGGGCTCGTTGCGCTTGATAATCTCGCGCATCTTTTCTTCAATCTTCGCAAAATCGTCAATCGAGAACGGTTCGTCCCGGGCAAAGTCATAGTAAAAGCCGTTTTCAATCGACGGACCGATGGTGACTTGCGTGCCGGGGAAAAGCTCTTGCACGGCTTCGGCCAGAACATGCGCGGTGTCGTGGCGGATCAGGTCCAAGGCCTCCGGCGATTTGCGGGTAATGATCTCGACCTTGCTATCCTTTTCAATCGGCAAGGAAAGATCGGACAGTGCGCCGTCAATCTTGACGGCCAGCGCGGCTTTGGCAAGACCGGCCCCGATGCTGGCGGCTAGATCGGCACCGGTTACAGGACCTTCGAAGCTTTTGACGCTTCCGTCAGGCAGGGTGATTTGAACAGGTTTGGCTTGGCAAACACAGGCGTTTGACATGGTGGTTTCTCCGAAAAAATAGATACTGAAGCTTGGTGTAGAAATGCGCCGCTTGTCCTTTGCAGAGGCTCCAGCAACCAAGAGCCCCGGTCAGCCTTCACGTTCGAGCCGTCGGGCAGCCCGCGCAGGTGCGGTAAGCACAGCAGGTCAAAGGCATAAAGATGGGCATCAGAGCATCAGTCATAACGGAATTATCAACACATTAGCTGCGCCTTTGCAAGAGGGGGAAACGGAATCCGGCCCCTTGCAGGCGAAAAAAGGCTCAAACTACAGCTTATAGCCCGGCGCGACGCGGATCAGGGTTCCGGGGGCGGCTTCGTACTTTTGCAGAACCTTTTCGATGAAGCCCTCATTATGCAGGGCTTCGATCGACATATTAATCATCTGGGCCAGTTCGACCTCCCCCATCGGGAGCAAAAAGCCGGAGGAAAACAGCCGGATCGGGTAGTCCTTGGCGATGTTTTTTAGGACCTTCGGGTCGTCTTGCTTGGCCAAGAATCGGGCCGCGTAATCCGTATCAACGAACGTTACGTCCGCCTTCTTTTCGATCACATTGATGATGTTGAACTCGTACGGCGTAATTTTCGGCATGGACAGGATCTTGGCCTTGGGAAAGCTTTCCCGCGCCAAATCCGATGCTGCCGTGCTGTCCACCCCCGCGACAAGAACCTTGGGCGAGTTCAATTCACTGACATCAGAAAAACGGTTATCTTCTTTGCGGACATAGGCTCCAACGGCGTTATAAAAAAGCGGTCTGGAATTCACGAGATGCGCCCGCGCATTCGGGATATAGGCCCAGCCGCTTGTGCAGAGCATGTCGGCCTTGCCGCTTTTCATATCCTCGCCCATGCTACCGAAGTCGCTTTCAAACGTCATTTCAACTTTCAGGCTGAGACGTTTGGCGATCTCTTGCAACACATCATAGGTGACCCCGCTGAAGGCCCCCGTATTGGCGTCTTTCATCAGGTTAGGCGCAAACACAACATACCCGCACCGGATCGTGCCGGTACGCATGATGCGATCATAGGCGGTTTCCTTTGCCTCTTTAGCCAAAGCGGGAAAGGCAATCACGAGAAACAGGGACAGCAGAAGCAAGGCTTTTTTCATCGGGCACCTTTGGGAAGGGAGAAACGCTTCGTCATTATCAATATACCCATCGCAGTTCAAGAGTGGTTTTTGCATCTTTATAGCCAAATTTGTATAAAATGATTATGTAAAAAACAAATGGGATGCCAGCCTTCGCTGGCATGACGTTAAATATCAAGACGTTTTGTTGAGTACAACGTTACCCAACTCCCCGCCTTCGCGTGGATAAACTCTGGCTGGGGGCCCGTTTCTTTTGAATCATTTTATCTGACTTAGGCTATACTTTTCAGCTAAAAGGTATCGTCATCCCGCTGAAAAACGGATCCAGATTAAAATCCACTTCATTGGTACTAATAGAAAAAACTTTAGTCTGGATCCCGGCTGGAGCCTGCCCCGCACTATGATGCGGGGCCGGGATGATTGGTTCTCGCCAGCGGATTCCATCAGGGCCAGTTGCCTTAAGCCTGCTTGCAGGCTCTAGCCAACGCAAACAGGCCGGACACATGACGTTCGGGGCAACCGTAAAGCTTGCGGCTCAAGTGCCAGCTCCTGAACTGCGCTAAGTATATAAACAAAGCCGTTACAAGCGCGTTAATCTATTAACCCTATTTCAGGCGCTTAATTGCTTTCATCCGGGGAAATCGGGTACTTAGAA
>JBFWLD010000167.1:0-4866 GCA_050252315.1 Bdellovibrionales bacterium | reverse complement strand
TCTTAAAGATAATCAGCTTGCCCGTGCGAGACTGAGAAACAACCTCGGCCACAACCTTAGCTCCGGCAACGACCGGCGTTCCCGCCGTAATCTTACCGTCATTGCAAATCATCAAAACTTCGTCGAGATCGACGCTTTTACCAGCTTCGACGTCGAGCTTTTCAACCTGAATCACATCACCTTGGGCAACTTTATATTGCTTGCCGCCGGTCTTTACGACTGCGAACATTTTATACCAGCCATTTTTAAGTGTTAACAACATACGGGCCGCGCCAAAGACGCAGCCTGTGGAAGGGCTGTTTTTGCCGGATTCTCGCCCACTTGTCAACAGTGCAGTTTCCGTTTCAGGCAGATTTAAAGCCATTAACCATAAGCCTCTCCTTGGAAAAGCAGCCCCCCTCTTTATTACTTTCAATCCGACATAACGGGTTCGGAAATCGCTATACTAAAGGAAGTTCCAAAACAAAGGTTGTCACAAATGGCCGATACCTGCTTGCACACAGACGATTTTGTCCAACGTTTCCGTACAGATATGGCAGGACTGCTGCGAACTCGTGGACAAAAAGAACAGGCCGAGCGCTGGGCGCTGGCGGCCGAACGGACGGGACAGGAAAAGCCCCCCTCCTTTATCGACACCATCAGACAGGCGCTGCGATGGGACAGTCAGTCGCCCTCCCTTGACTTGGTAGAAGACATTATGTCTATGCCAAATCCGCTGTACGGCACAAAAGAAAGCAATCCTCACGGCAATCTCAAAATCGCATTACACCTTTGCGCACGCGCCTTAACCCCGTCGCTCAATGACCAACATTCCTACACGCAAGAAGCTAAAGCCTCCGCAATTATTGTCCGTCTGTGCAAAACCCCGGAAGGAAAAAAGCTTCTCGCCAAATCACGCTATTTCTCCAGACTTTATGAACGTGCTGATTATTTCTAAGCTTCCTCTTTCAACGAGGCCCGCCGGATCATAATAACCGAAAAAATCAACAAACAAGACAAAAAATAATACGTCGGGAAAGCCAATTCTCCAAACGTCCAAAGCTTGGCCGCCAGAAAACTGGTGAACGCATTAAACGCGCCGGTCGCATACGATTCAGGAGTTTCGGTATAAGGATGCGTCCACGCTTTCACCATCGTCGGCAACGCGGCCAAGCCATCGCTTAAAATCGCCAAGACAAGAGCCCAATTCGCATTCTGGGTCACATGCCACGCCACCAGAGCCCCCAACGACAAGGCGCCACACACCCAATCCAGCGGACACGTCCGCCAATAAGCCTGAGGATTCCAAAAAGAAGCCAAAAGCGTAATCAGCGCCCATGAGCCCGTGACAAAAACCGGAAGCGCAGCCCAGCCAGCCCCCTGTGCGACCGAAGCAAAGAAAGCAATCATGCCGGACAACGTCCACAAAAAATGACTGACCCGATTGGGCTTAGTCTTGCCTTTCAGGGTGTCGCGTAAATAAACGTAGTTCCCCCAAAAATTGACCAAAAACCCAAGGATCACGGCATACTGCATCTAAAATCACTCCATCGACGCAACAAGTTTAGGGTCAGGACTCATTAAATTGAGAGTTCTGCGCGAAGATAAAAAACAGAAGCCCACCACCCTCAACCTTATCTTCCCATCCCCAGCCCTTTGTGCAAGCCCACCACCCGCCCCTTGCGGGAGGGTCGAAAATGCCAAGGCATTTTCGGGGAGGGGTCCTCACCCAACCGCCCAAAAATCCGCCTACCCGTTTCCTTTCCGTCTTCAACAGAACTCTCTGAATTTAAGGAGTCCTGCCCCCAGCTCTGTATGGCCCGGTATAGATGAATAAAGTGATAAGGGCGCAAATCGCGACCGCATAAAGAGGATAGGCCATTTCAGCAAAAGTAAACTGCTCGAATAAAAGAAGACTTGTCCCAAACCCGAAAACGGAAAGCAGCCACGCCACGCGCGACTCGGTATCGGGATAGCGCCACGATTTAAACACCGAAGGAAGCGCCGCCATAAAGTCGGCCAGAACAGCAAGAGCGATAGCTACATTCGCATTTTGCGTCCAGTACCACAAAAGCAAAGCCGCCAGCGACGACGCGCCACAGGCATAATCGAAAAAGCCCAGCCGCCAATAGGCCTGCCGCAAAACGAAGGACAGAATAAAAGTTCCCAAAGGCCCGATCACACCGGCCAGAACAGGGAGGAGCACATACCACGAAACGCCTTCGGACCACGCCGCGCCAACGGCGATCGCGCCTTGCAAAAACCAAAGCCCGACCGTCACTTTGTTCGGCTTGGCCTGACCGCGCATCATGTCCCGAATATACAGGCCATAAGAAACCAGATTAAAAGCAAGCCCCAGAAAAGCGATGGCAGAGCTAACAGAAAACACGCCTATCTCTCCAGAGGTTTGTACTTGATCCTGTGCGGTTGGTCGGCGTCGGTGCCGAGGCGGCGATGACGATCAGCCTCGTAATCCTGATAATTGCCCTCAAACCAGACGACTTGGCTGTCGCCCTCGAAAGCAAGAATATGCGTCGCGATACGGTCGAGGAACCAACGATCATGGCTGATAACCACGATACATCCCGGAAAATCGACCAAAGCGTCTTCAAGCGCCCGCAGCGTCTCGATATCCAAATCGTTACTCGGCTCGTCAAGCAGCAACACATTCGCGCCGGACTTAAGCATCTTGGCCATGTGAACGCGGTTACGCTCCCCGCCGGACAGATTGCCGACCTTCTTCTGCTGATCGGGCCCCTTAAACCCGAACGAGGCCACATAGGCACGACTGGCCACGGTGCGCTTGCCCAGATCAATCACGTCCAGCCCGTCCGAAATTTCCTCCCAGACATTATGATTGGCATCCAAAGATTCACGACTTTGATCGACATAGCCCAGCACAGCGGTTTCGCCGACACGAATAGTGCCGCCGTCCGGTTTCTCTCCCCCCGTAATCATGCGGAACAAAGTGGACTTACCCGCGCCGTTAGCGCCGATAATACCGACGATGCCGCCAGGAGGAAGCTTGAAGCTCAAATCGTCAATCAGCAAACGATCGCCGAATCCTTTCCGCAGATGTTCGCACTCCACAACCACCTGCCCCAAACGCGGCGGAGTCGGAATCACGATCTGGCACGTTTCCGGAGCCTTATTCGCATTTTCGGCCAAAAGATTTTCATACGCGGTAATACGCGCCTTGCTCTTGGCATGGCGAGCCTTAGGCGATTGCCGGATCCATTCCAATTCACGCGCCAACGTCCGCTGCCGCGCGCCCTCATCGCGAGATTCCTGTTCCAGCCGTTTTTGCTTTTGTTCCAGCCACGCGGAATAGTTCCCCTCATAGGGAATCCCGTTGCCGCGATCCAGCTCCAAAATCCAGCCGGTGACTTGATCCAGAAAATACCGATCATGGGTAACAAGAATAACCGCGCCCGGATACTCGACCAAATGCTGCTGCAACCACGCGATGGACTCCGCGTCCAAATGGTTGGTCGGTTCGTCAAGCAGCAGCAGGTTAGGCTTTTGCAGCAACAAACGGCACAAAGCGACGCGACGCTTTTCACCGCCGGACAGCTTCGTCACATCCGCATCACCGGGAGGACACCTCAACGCGTCCATCGCAATTTCAACCGTGCGCGTCAAATCCCACGCATCGGCAGCTTCAATCTTTTCCTGTAAATCGCCTTGCTCGTCGATCAACGCCTGCATCTCGTCGGGGTCTTCGACTTCGCCGAGCTTCATACTCACTTCTTCAAAGCGATCCAGCAGAGCCTTGGTTTCCGCCATGCCTGCCAGAATATTCTGCTCAACCGTGAGCTTGGGATCTAACTGAGGCTCCTGCTCCAAATAACCGATGGTCGCGCCATCCGCCAAAAACGCCTCGCCGCTGTAATCCTTATCCAGCCCGGCCATAATTTTCATCAGCGTGGATTTACCCGCACCGTTAGGCCCCAAAATGCCGATCTTGGCATCCGGATAAAAAGAGAGACGGATATTGTTCAAGACCGTTTTGCCGTTGGTAAACGTCTTGGTCACGCCATTCATGACGTAAATATATTGATAATTTGCCATGTTGGGAGGTGTAGCACAGGCAGGATTTCGGCGCAAACGACGATAGGCTCAAAAAAGAACATGATTAAAAACAATAGCCTTAACACATTTATGTATTTTTAACCAAAGTTCCATAAACTCATTTCTAATTACATCCAATTTTTTATTACGTTTGCATTTTACCCGAGCCATACCATGAAAAACCTTTTGACAACCAGCGCCCTCTACGTCGCCCTGATCGTTTTCTCTTTTAGAGCAGATCGTGATTAGGTCGTCGTCTAAGGCCGCCGACCTAATCACGATCTGCTCTAATGTCAGGACTCCTTAAGTTGCGGGTTCTGTTTCTCAGCCGCCCCCTTTGTACAAGCCCAACCACCCTAAACGTCTTCCTGCAAAACTTTCCCCCAAAGCGACGACCCTATGGGATCGAAAGGCGTAACAAAAACATCGTCATCCCGCCCGCAAAACGGGATCCAGACCCAAACCCAAACCATTTATCCCGATCCGAGGATTTTATGCGCCCCCCCCTAATCCAACTCTCCATTAAAGAACCAATCCCCAGCCCTTTGTGCAGGCCCACCACCCTCTCCTTGCGGGAGGGTCGAAAACGCTTGTCGTTTTCGGGGAGGGGTCCTGCCCCTAATCCAAATCCGCATTGGCAACGCCAACAAAGGAGCCCGAATGCGCAAAGGAAGCTTCCTCAACAGCGAATAACGTTTCCGACCGTTCCTTGTACCATTTCCCTTGTTGGTAACGGCTCTGTTTGATCACCGGCACTGTTACGGGCTGGTCCTCCACACTGTGCTGTTTTTCAAAACCGTCTTTAAAAAAAGCATG
>JBFWLD010000166.1:0-4881 GCA_050252315.1 Bdellovibrionales bacterium | reverse complement strand
TGACGCACGGTAAGGATTTCAAGCTCGGCTACTCACCCGAACGCATCAATCCCGGCGACAAGGTCAACCGCCTTGAAACCATTAAAAAAATCATCAGCGCCGAAGATTCCGAAAGTCTGGATCGGCTTGAAGCCGTCTATGGCCCTGTCATCACAGCAGGCCTGCACAAAGCGCCGGATATTGCCACAGCAGAATGCGCCAAGGTCCTCGAAAATACGCAGCGCGACATCAACATTGCGCTGATGAATGAGTTGGCCATGATTTGCGAAAGAATGGGCCTGCGCACCCACGATGTTCTGGCTGCCGCCGGGACGAAATGGAATTTCCTTCCTTTTACCCCCGGTCTTGTCGGCGGGCACTGCATCGGCGTGGACCCTTATTACCTGACCGCCCGCGCCGAAGAACTCGGCTATCATCCGGAAGTCATCCTGTCCGGACGGCGGATCAACGATCATATGCCCGTCTTTATCGCCCAAAAAATCATGAAAATGCTGGTCGCCGGGCACAAGCTTCACCCCTCTGCGAAAGTCGGAATTTTAGGCCTTTCTTTCAAAGAGAATGTCCGCGATCTGCGCAACAGCCGTGTCCCCGACATTGTCCGTGAGCTGGAAAGCTTCGGTGTCGAGGTCCTTGTTTACGATCCGGTCGTCGATAAGGATCACGCCATGCACGAATATGGTATTAAACTGGTCGATCGCGAGGCTCTAAAGGATTTGGATGCGCTCGTTCTAGCCGTTTCGCATCGTCAAGTTTTGGATGAAATAGGCATGCTTTTGGAAAGGGTGGTTGCAAACGGCATTGTCGTTGACGTAAAATCCGTTCTTACTCCCGAGACTATTCCTTCCAGCCTTACTTATTGGAGCTTGTAAATGAAAGTTTTAATTACCGGCGCAGCAGGCTTCATTGGATCGAGTCTGGCTATGGCCCTTATGGATCGCGGCGATGAAGTTGTCGGCATCGACAATCTGAACAATTACTATGACGTAAGCCTCAAACAGGCGCGTCTTGATCGCCTGACCAAATATAAGAATTTTACCTTCCACCAGCTTAATATCGCCGACCGCGATGCCATTTTGCTGCTTGAAGACCAATTGGGAGACGTGACGCATATCATGAACCTCGCGGCGCAGGCCGGGGTTCGCTATTCCCTTATCAACCCATTCGCCTATATCGAAACCAACGTCATGGGCATGGTCGTGATGATGGAACTGGCGCGCCGTCTGCCTAAACTGGAGCATTATGTCTATGCCAGCTCGTCATCCGTCTATGGCGGGAACACAAAGACCCCATTCTCCATCGACGATCCGGTCGAAAAGCCTGTATCTCTTTACGCCGCAACCAAGCGCAGCGATGAATTGATGGCCTATACCTATGCTCATCTTTACCGCCTGCCTTGCACAGGCCTTCGCTATTTTACGGTTTACGGGCCATGGGGGCGTCCGGACATGGCCGCCTATATGTTTGCCGCCAACATTGTCGAAGGCAAACCCATCCCTGTCTTCAACCAAGGCAATATGCGCCGCGACTTTACCTATATCGACGATATTGTAAGCGGAACGATCGCGGCTATCGAACATGCGCCCCCCGCAGGCTCGGACAGTGCCCCCGCCCGCGTCTATAATCTGGGTAATTCGCACAGCGAAGGCCTAATGGACTATATCGGCGAAATCGAAAAGGCTTTAGGCAAAAAGGCCGTGTACGATTTCCTTCCCATGCAGCCAGGCGACGTTCACGAAACCTTTGCCGACATTGAGGCCTCGCGGCGCGACCTTGGATACGACCCCAAAACAACCATCCGCGAAGGCATTCCTCGCTTCATCGAGTGGTACCGCGAATATCACAAAGTCTGATAAGCTTATCCCCATGGGAAGAAAGTTTTTTTCATGGGGAAACGCTTGGGCCTTGCAATGTTAACCTAAAACGATAAACTCGCGGCATCCTTTTCTAACCTCAACGATTCGTTTCATGACAGACGTTCAAGACGTAAACTCGGCAGCCGAACCCTCTATGGAGGAAATTCTTGCATCCATCCGCCGCATCATCGCGGATGAAAAAGAGCCGGAATCTGCGGTTGAAGCCGTCGCCCCCCCGCCGGAGGAGGAGAGCGAGGACGTTTTGGAACTGACCCAAATGGTTCAAGAGGATGGATCGGTTGAAGCCGTCGAGGAAGAGGCTCCCGTAGAAGCCGCCGCGCCGGAACCCGATCCTGAACCAGTGGAAATCGCCCCTGAACCCGATCCCGAACCTGTCGTTGAGCCAGCCCCCCCACCACCGCCGCCTATGGCTAAGGAAGAAGCGGATGCGCTCCTGTCCGATATGGCGGAAAGTGCGGCGGCCTCGTCGCTCGCCGCGTTGGCCAGTACGGTTAATATCGAGAAAAAGGCCGCTTTTGCTGGGTTTACGCCGTTGGGTAATGGCGGCAAAACGCTCGAAGACATCGTCATGGAGCTGATGAAGCCTATGCTGAAAGAATGGCTGGATCAAAATTTGCCGCCGGTCGTTGAAAAGATCGTCCAAAAAGAGGTTGAGCGTATCGCCCGCCGCGTGCAAGAATAACGGCTTCGTTAGCCTATAAATCGGTATTTTCTTGTCTGCACACGCCTCGTCCCAACCGAAAAGTTCCTACACTCTCCTTAAACGACTGTTTAAAGGCTATCTAAAGCCGCATCTGACAGGCTTTATCACAGCGGCTCTATTTATGGGCATCGACGCCGCCACCACCGGCGCCTTAGCCAAAATGATTGAACCGATTATTAACGAACTGGGCAAAGGCCATACGGAAACCTATATCACCGGCCTTTCCATTATGATCGTCGCCATTTTCGCTGCGCGTGGATTTTCGACCTATTGCCACACCGTCATCATGAACAAAATCGGGCAACGGATCGTTACCGACGTTCAGCAGGAGTTACACCGGCATTTGCTGCGGGCGGATTTGGCCTTTTTCCATGCCAATGCTTCCGGGGCGCTGATGATGCGACTGACCAACGATGTCGGTATCATGCGGCAAGCGGTCGGCGAATGCATGACCAGTTCCTTCAAGGGAGGGCTGACACTCGCCTTTCTGACCGGCGTGATGTTCTATCAGGATTGGCGGCTGTCGCTGGCTTGCTTTTTTGTTTTCCCCGTATCGGCCCTTTTTGTCGCGCAGGTCGGCAAGCATATGCGCCGTTATTCCCGCAAATCGCAGGAAGAAATCGGCAAGTTCGGCGCGTTACTCAGCCAAATTTTTCTGGGCATGCGGCATGTCAAAGCCTATGGCATGGAAAAAGCCGAGCATGACCGAGTCAAAGGCACGACCGAAGCCGTCTATAAACTGGCGGTCAAAGGCTATCATGTCAGCGCTCTGGCCAATCCTATGGCCGAACTCCTAAGCGGTATTGCGATCATGACCGTGATCCTGTACGGCAACTGGCAGGTCGAGCAGGGCCACACCACAACCGGCGCTTTATTCTCTTTTATCACGGCCTTTGTATTGGCTTTCGACCCAATGAAGCGCACGGCCAAAGTTAATGCCCAGCTTCAATCCGGGCTTGCCGCTGCCGAACGCATTTTTCAAATTTTGGACA
Source organism: Bdellovibrionales bacterium (assembly GCA_050252315.1). Taxonomy (GTDB): domain Bacteria; phylum Pseudomonadota; class Alphaproteobacteria; order UBA9219; family UBA9219; genus UBA8914. The sequence goes on along the minus strand of JBFWLD010000166.1, from coordinate 1,312 downwards.
TCAAGCCACAAATTGTGGACACGCCCAACGCCGTGCCTTTAGAAACCAAGGATTACACGATCGAACTGGAGCATGTTCTCTTCGATTATGTGGACGGTACGCCCGCCTTGCGCGATGTCAGTCTTACCGTCCCGAACGGCAAGACCGTGGCTTTGGTGGGACCGTCCGGCGCTGGCAAATCCACGATCATCAATCTGATCCCGCGTTTTTACGACGTGAAAAGCGGTTCGATTACCATCGGCGGCAAAGAAATTCGCGACCTGACGATCCAAAGCCTGCGCGCGCATCTGGCGCTGGTCAGTCAGGAAACTGCCTTGTTCGACGATACGATCCGCGCCAATATCGCCTATGGCCGCCCAGAGGCCAGCTTTGAGGAAATCCAACAAGCCGCCAAAGATGCCTTTGCTCACGAGTTCATCGAAAAGCTTCCCCAAGGATACGACACCATTGCAGGCGAAAGCGGCGTGAAACTGTCCGGCGGCCAGCGCCAGCGCATCGCGATTGCCCGAGCCATGCTGCGCAATGCGCCGATCCTTTTGCTGGACGAGGCTACCTCGGCGCTGGACAATGAATCCGAACGCGCGGTGCAGGAGGCCCTGAAACGCCTGCAAGTCGGGCGTACGACCATCGTGGTCGCGCACCGCCTGTCCACCATTGTCGATGCCGATGAAATCATCGTCATGGATAAAGGGCAGGTGATCGAGAAGGGTACGCACAAAGAGCTGCTGGCGATCAAAGGAACCTATGCCAAACTCTACGGCATGCAGGGGGGAATGTGACAAAACGAAAAGACGGTGAGCTACGCGTTACCGGGCATGATTATGAATGGAGCCCGAAATATTACGCCGTCATTTCCGGCCTTTTTATCGCGCTGTATCTTACGACCACGGCTCTGGGCAATAAGATTTTCACACTTTACGGGATCTCCACAACCGCCGGTCTGTTGACTTTTCCCTTATGCACGGTTTTGTCGGATATTTTAACCGAAACCTACGGCTTTAACCGGACACGTCAGGTTATCTGGACGGCCATGGCAACCGTAATCCTGTTCACTGCCTTTACCTATATCGCCATCGAGCTGCCTCCCGCGCCGTTTTGGCCGCATCAGGAAGCCTTTGCCGCCACCTTTGCGACGACGTGGCGCTTGGCTGCCGGAGGCTGCGCGGCTTGGGCTGTTGGCGAGCTTCTCAACAGCTTCATCATGTCGCGCCTAAAAATTTTTCAACAGGCAACCCACATGCCGGTCCGTTTTATCGGATCGACCGTCGTGGCCCAATTTTTTGACACGTTGACGGTCGGGCTCATCGCTTTT
>JBFWLD010000165.1:0-4906 GCA_050252315.1 Bdellovibrionales bacterium | reverse complement strand
TACGGCATCTCCGGCGTCATGGCCAAACCGATCATTGACCAGCTTGAATCCATTTAGATCAATCATGATAACGGCAAGGTTGGTGCTGTGCCGCTGTTGCCGCGATAGTGCGGCTTCAAGTCTTTCTTGGAACTGAAGTCGATTGGGAAGGGATGTCAAGACATCGAAATTGGCTTGATACGTTATTTTGTCTTCATATTTTTTACGTTGCATGGCGTAACGGATTGTTCGGCGTAGCATGCGTGGATTGACCTTATCCTTCAGTAGATAATCTTGAGCGCCGGATTCAACGGCACGAAACGCCATATCTTCATCGTCGCGGCCTGTCAGAATAAGGATAGGCACGCTTGGGAGCATGGTTTTAATGGATTTAAGCCCGCCGAGATCTTCGGTATCAGGCAAAAAAAGATCAAGCATGACCGCATGAATTTTTTGAAGGACCATGATGCCAAGTGCTTTTTTCATCGTGGGCGCACAAAAGACACGAAACTTATCATCGGCCTCATCTTCTAAATACGCCCGAACCAGTTCGGCATCGCTTGCCGTATCTTCGATTACAAGAATGTTGGTTGGGGCCAACTTGGGATTGGGGGTCATGGTGGATTCCTTTCCTATTTAAGAAAAGGGGCATTAGGCCCATCTTTGCTTAGGGTAAAAGAAAAAATAGACCCACCGCTTGGGCTTGATTGAACCAGCATATCGCCGCCATGTCGTTCCGTGATGCGAGCCGCGACGGCCAGTCCTACGCCGAGGCCGGGGAATTCTTCGTCGGTATGCAGGCGTTTAAAAATTTGAAAAATACGCTCGCGGCATTCTACAGGGACGCCGATTCCGTTGTCTTCGACCGAAATCTGCCAATGTGTATCAGTTTGTGTGGCGGTGATTTGAAGCTCTAACGGCAGTCGAGGATGTTTATAGGTAAGGGCATTATCAATAAGAATACCGATTAATTGTTCAAGTTGAAGCGGGTCGCCAAGGATAACCGGCAGAGGGTTTACCGAAAGATGCGTGCCGCAGGCGTCAAGCTTGTCAGCATATTTATCCAGTGTTTTTTGAACGATTTTTTCCAGCGAACACTCTTCTGGCGGGCCACCTTGCGAGTAAACGCGCGAAAAGCGTAGCAAACCAGCCATCATTTCTTGGGCTCTTTGGCCTCCATCTTGAATGAAATCCAGATAGGATCGACCTCTATCGTCCAGAGCGGTTCCATAGCGTTTTTTGACGATTTCCGAAAAACTTGTCAGAGCCCTTAGGGGTGCGCTTAAGTCGTGAGACACGGCATAAACAAAGGATTGAAGGGACAGGCGTGAATCGTCCAGCGCCTTTCGAAGATCCTCATTTTCTTTTTTTAATTCTGCGAGAGCATCGTTCATGATCCGACCTTTGTTTTGGTGGCATTCTCTTCCTGTAATGGAACGTTTACGATCCCGAGCTGAAGGCTTTCAAAATTTTGAATGACATGAATAAGCTTTTCGATGGAGAGGGGCTTAGGGATAAAACAATGTTCTTTAAGACAAGGATCTCTTGAAACGCCGCCATCTAAATCCGTGCCCGTCATAATGGTAATTGGAATTTTTAGACAATGTTGAGCCTCGCGTAGCGCTTTAAGGATTTCATCTGCATTCAGTCCGGGCAGGTTGACGTCAATAAAAACGAGATCTGGGCAAGAATCGAAGTCGTCTGGAGGGGTGGTTAGAAAATAGTCCAAGGCCTCCTGTCCATCTTTAATTACGGAGATGTCGTTGCAAATTTTATAGTGATCGAAAACGAAGCGTGTGAGAGCAATATCCGCGTCGTTATCTTCAATCAAAAGGACTTTTGCTAACGATGGCAAGGTGTGCATGATCCCTAACCCCCTTATGTTTAATCAAGAATAAAAGTATAGGTATAAAACTTCTGCTAAGCATGGATACACAATCATATGTAAAGAATATATGTTTGTTGGTTTTAAATAACAGAGCATACGAGCGTAAGTGCATAAGCTAAATTTATTAGGCTTTTTAATAAAAACTTCGCTTTCTTTATTTATTGTGAGGGGTAAGAGTTTAAGTCGTGGAGGTGTGCTATGTCTGTGCCATTCGTCCATTTGCAGAGTAACGTAGTGCGTGACGTTCCGGAGTACATTCCTGAGGATTTAAGGCGAAAAGCTCGTCCGGAAACGCATCTTGAAAGTAGCGAGATCAGACTGCTGATTATTGAAGATCAACCAAGTGACGTTGCCTTGGCGTGTGAAATGTTAGAAGAAAGCATGCCTGATTATTCGTGGGATGTGGTGTCGGTCGCCCGAATGGACGATGCCATCACCTTGCTCGCGTCAAGCCGTTTTGATTTGGCTTTAGTCGATTTGTCTTTAGGCGATACCGAAGGGACGCAAATCATAGATGTTCTTTGCATGGCGGTTCCTTCGCTTCCCCTTGTTGTTTATACGGGGTCGAGCAATGATATGATCTTGGCGGAAACGTTGCGTTGTGGGGCGGCTTCCTATATTCAAAAAAGTTCTATGACGCCGCAAACCATGCGGGCCGTCCTTTTAAGCGCTTTGTGTAAAATGTCGAACGACAAATTATGAGGCGGAGATTTTTTGTTTGTAAAGGAAATACCCGGAATCCTCCTGGCTGAGAAGGACGGAGGGGATAGCTGTCAGAACATTTTTAAGCTGTGAAAAAACGAGCGGCTTGTTGATATACCCATTAGCCCCCAGCGCGTTAGCATAATTTTTATCATTTTCATAAGACGACGTCGTACACATGACCACAGGCGTATGGGCAAAAGAAGGCGTCGTCCGGATTTTTGAAAGTGTTTGAAATCCATCCAGTCCGGGCATGTTGATGTCAAGGAGAACAAGATCAATACCTTTGCCGGATAAGGCTAGGTGTTGTTTAAGCTTATCCAAAGCATCTGCCCCGCTTTTAGAAACGAGAAAATCGCAATGCAGATTTTGTTCATCAAAAAGTTCTAACCTCGCAAGTTCAATATCGGCATCATTGTCTTCAACGAGCAAAAGAGTCGCTAATCCTGTTGCTAGCGGAGATTGTCGGCCCATCATGGAAAAAGCCGTCTGAGCAGAAGCTGGAACGCTGGTCTGGAAAGGGCTGGGCAGGGCAAAGGAAAAGGTTGCGCCACCCGGCGGCGTGGAATGACAAAAGATATGGCTTCCCCGTGTTTCCAAAATTTTTCGGCAGATAGAAAGCCCAAGGCCTAGATTATCGTCAGAATTGTTATGTAGTCGTTTGAATGGGTCAAATATGCGTTTTTGGTCTTCTTCGCTAATCCCGGGGCCGTTATCCGTTACGCTTAACGTCCATTTTTCTTGCTCTTGTTTTGCAGAGACATGGACGCGAACGTTTCCCGGCGTATGTTGAATGGCGTTGCTGATAAGGTTTTGAAGAATCCGCTCAAGCTGGTTTTGATTAAACGCGACAAGGGGTAAATCGTCGCTTGTCACGGTTGCCTTTTTTTCTTCAATCAGGGCGTTTAAATTTTCTTTGGCATTTTTGAACGCTATATTGGCATCACCTTGAACCAAGGAGCTTTCGTACGGGCAGGATTTATCAGCTTGCAACAAGGCATAGACCGAGTCGATAAGGGCCGCCATTCGTTCTGCGGCCTTATAAATATAGCTGTAGTATTCTTTAGTTTTTTCTTCGGATAAGTTGGTTTTTTTCAGAATGTCTAAAAAGGATCGAATGGTTCGTACGGGCTCTCTTAAATCATGAGCCAGCGCACGGGTGAAAAGTTCAAGGGAGGTTCGTTGTTCCTCAATATGTTTTTCCATCCGGCTGTGATCGACGGCAAGGCCTATGGCTTGTTTTAATGTCTCGGCGGATAGATTGTTTTTTGAAATATAATTTTGCGCTCCGGCGCGTATGGCTTTAACGGCTAGCGCTTCATTGCCCTGACCCGTGAGCATAACAATAGCGAGGAAGGGGTGATCTTCTCGTATTTTTTGCAGGATTTCTATGCCGTCCTGCCCGGGAAGAGAGTAATCTAAAAGGACGCAATCCGGTGTGTTTTCCTGTAAGTAACGCAGTCCGTCTTCGCCATTATCTTTTTCCTCAATATGAATCGCGCTTTTGAGGCCTTGTGTCAAAAGACGCCGGTACAGATAACGGTCATCTTCGCTGTCTTCGATGGTTAGAAGGTGAAAGGGTTCATTCATCCTGTTTTTCCTTTGGTAAAATAGCGATCTCGAACCAATATTCCTTAAGGCCTTTGATGGATTGGATGAGCCCGTCAAAACTGACGGGTTTTTGAATGTAGGTGCTGGCGCCGTATTCGTAGCATGTCTTTACATCGCGCTCGTCGTTGGAGGTTGTCAGAATGACAACCGGGATGCAGCGGTGTTCGGGATCGTCTTTGATGAGTCTGAGAACCTTGCGTCCATCTAACCCGGGCATGTTTAAATCCAGCAAGATGAGCCCGGGTTTTTCACAGGTTGGGTCTTGGGCGTACTTCCCTTCATGGCGGAGATATTTTAGAGCCTCTTCACCGGATTGAACCCATGTTAGCGGGTTTAGAAGGCTGGCCTTTTTAAAGGCGCGCGAGGTGGCTTCATAGTCATCGACACTGTCTTCAACAAGCAGGATTCTTTGGGAGCGGATTCCGTTGGTCATGCGGCTTTGTCCTCTGTGTTTAGGTTGAAATAAAAGGTGGTGCCTTTGTCAGGTTCGGATTCAAGCCAGATGTGCCCTTTGTGGCGTTCGACAATTTTTTTCACAAAAGTTAGGCCCGACCCCGTGCTTTGCTCGTCATCGGCAGTTTTTTGCAGCCTTTTGAAGATTCTGAAAATTTCTTGATGATACTGGGAGTCGATGCCGATCCCATTATCTTTGATGTAAAAGGCATTTTTTTCGATGCCGTGTGGCGCCGTGGCGCTGGAGAGGAATCCTATTTCGATAATATTTTC